>JANOFP010000101.1:0-1908 GCA_031413675.1 Bacteroidota bacterium | reverse complement strand
ATCAATTTTTTTTTTCCATTTTTCGTTGGTATTAAATATACTCAAATATTTCTTTATTTCATTTATATCTTTCACCCCTAACAATCTAAATATTTGGAAACATATTAAATGTTTTTTATCATTTTTTTTATCCTGATCTATATATTTACAAGGAAATCCTGTAATAATAATCTTCATAATACCTTCTACCATTTTTAGAATTACTATTGAAGATGTAACCAAATTTCTAGCTGTCATTTTACAAATTAATTCTTTAGATTCATTATAAATGAAAATCCGTTTTTGTCTCAATTTTTCCTTCAATAGGATTAATTTTTCATGACCTTTTATAATAAAATAACCAAAAGGATCTTTTGAACATTCACCCAATTGTAATAATTCGTAAGGTGTTTTATCTCTTAAATTACATAGAATAGATCCTAACATTACAGGAATTTCCCCTATGTAATGAAATTTACCATCATCTTCCAATATTTTTATCTCTATAATTTTTCCAGAATCACGGGTCGTAGCTGTATAATACAACAATAAATTATTTTCTAATTCAAACAAATATTGTTGTTTGATGCGCAGTGGATTTACCACTACTTTATCATCTTTAAAAAACTCCATGAAGTTAACACCGCCAAAAGCAGCAGCATATTGATCCTGTCTTCCACCCGCCAGATTCAAATCTTTTCTTTCAATGTCATACGCATATTGAGCCATATCATATTCTCCCATTGGCAAACGAAGCATTTCAGTAAATGCGCCAATAATTGAAACCACTAAGGTTGATGAAGTACCTAAGCCTGAACCGGCCGGCGCATCTACAAAAGTGGAAAGCCGAAAACCGCTTTTAATTATAGGATAATTTTTTTGAATGCGGTTATAAACACCTTTTAATAAATCTAATTTTCCATTTAGTGGCAACTCATTTGCAAAATCAAATTCTTCCGATTCATTTCTGTCGGAAGCATGCAAGATAATTTTGTTTTCCTGCAGTGGTTCAATGGATGCATTTGCAAATAAAGAAATTGTTGCATTTAAAATTGCTCCGCCATATAAATCGCAATAAGGACTTACATCGGTACCACCACCGGCTAAACCAATACGAAGGGGAGCTTTGCTTCTGTAAATCATAAGATAATTATGAACCAATCAGGGATGCTACTATTGTACTTTCCTTGCGTCGCACACTTGTACGTTCTGTAATTCTACTGAACAAGCTTCACAACAGCATTCATTAAATTACCCCAACTGTATTTTTGTTTTTCATTACGAAGATGCGGAATAAAATAATCTTCTCCTAATTGATAGAATTTTAAAATGCCATCAGCGATGGCTTGCGGATTTGGTTCTACCACGATGCCCACTTTTCCATCGGGAACTAAAGAAGGTAAGCCACCAACATTGGTAACCACCATTGGTTTTTCAAAATGATAGGCAAGGGGAGTAACACCGCTTTGTGTTGCATTTCGGTAGGGTTGAATTACGGCATCTGCAGCGCAGAGATAATATTTTACTTCGCTGTCAGAGATAAAATCAGTTTTAAGAATCAGTTGATCTTTGATACCTAGTTTATCTATCAATTCATGATACTGTTTTGCATCTTCATAAAATTCTCCTGCTACAAGTAGTTTGATGCCGGATTTCTTAATTCTTTCATCTGCCATTGCTTCAAGCAATAAATCCAAACCTTTATACTTTCGGATAAAACCGAAAAAGAGAATTACTAATTCCTTATTCCCAATTCCTAATTCCGTACGGGCATCTTCTTTAGAAACTATTTCTCCAAAATTATCATACAACGGATGTTGAACTAGTTGGGCAGGTTTTTCTTTTTCAAAAATCCGTAAGTCACTTAATACTTTTTCACTCATTGTAATAAATGCATCACATGCTTTCAGAAAATATTTTGTGAAGGGC
>JANOFP010000100.1:0-3522 GCA_031413675.1 Bacteroidota bacterium | reverse complement strand
TTGACGATCCCTTTTCTTCTTCTTTAACCAAACTGGGTTGACTGAAAATATTATAACATAATGCACCCAATCCACTTAAAACAGATATGAATGGAATTGCAGGGATAGAAATATATTTCGATAACAAGAGTAATAGAATAGCTGAAACAGAGAAATATATTTTTTGGTTTTTATTTTTTGCAGTTAAGATAGCTGTGCCCCATAAAAATAAATAAAGGAGTAAGTAGAGTTGTGCATTCATACCAAGATCGGTGAATGAATGAACAGATGTATCACCAAGTATTCCGCTACGAGTTAAAAAAGTAGAATATAGCACCAGAACAAAACCGAGTATTAAAAATAAATAGGTAGCAGATAATGCCCTGCCGGTATGCTTGTAAATAAGTAGGGTATGTACACCCGCTACTGTCACTATCCAGGGAACTAACGATGCATTCTCAACAGGATCCCATGCCCAGTAGCCACCGAATGTAAGTGATTCGTAAGCCCACATAGCACCCATCATAATTCCTGTACCAAGAAATGCAACAGAAAATAATGCCCAGGGCAGAGCTGGTTTTATCCAATCTGCTGCAGAAGAAACGCCATTTTGTTTTTTCCATAATCCGGAAATGGCATATGCAAATGGAATAATAGAAGAAGCAAAGCCCAGAAATAATACCGGGGGATGAATCACCATCCAATAGTTTTGAAGCAGTGGATTTAAATCATTCCCATCTTTTATAAAACTTAAATAATCTGGACGCAACGCTTTTGATGGATCCATTTCAAGATGCATAGCCGGTGCATTATCTAATACGCCGGAATTCCTTAGTAATTCAAAAGGATTAGAGCCCCATTTACTACCAAAAAAATAAAGCCCTGCAATCATTGTAGCCAAACAAAACTGAGCAAAACTTACTATCGTCATCACAGGAGCTTCCCATTTTTTTGCCGTTTTCATGATTATCAAACCCAGCACACAATGCCAGGTGCTCCATAAAAGAAAAGAACCTTCCTGGCCTTCCCAAAAACAGGCAAGCAGGTATTTAAATTCTAACGAAAGGCTGCTATGCTGCCATGCATATTTATATTCGAAAAGGTGATTATAAATAATGTAAAACAAAATACTGAAAATGGATAAAACGGAAATGCTTTCAGTTATAAAAGATAATCGGGCAAGTTTTTTCCAGCCGGCTGCTGTTTCAATATTTTTTGATTGCGCCGATAAAAAATAAGAGAGTGTTGCAACGAGTGATGATACAAGCGATAGGTATATAAAAAAATGTCCCAGTTTTCCCGGTACTAAATGCTCGCCTATATAATCCATTTTTTTATTTAATATTTAAAATTTAATATTTCTCCGAAGGAGTCCTTTGAACAAATTGAAAAAACGATTGTTTCAATTTGATGGCTGCTGATTGCCAACTGCAGACTGTATATTCTTTTCTGCCGCATTCATGTCTTCTTTATACTTCGACGGGCATTTCATCATAATATTATTACACTCAAACTGACCATCTTTATATTTTCCTTCCAATACTAAGCGTTCACTAGTTTCAAGATTATCAGGCTTGCCTTTTCGATAAATAACTTTTACAACCGTACCCGAAGAATCTACCGCATGAAATCCTAAAAAATTCGGGTCTTTTAATTGATCATATTCAAGTGGAATCGTTTTATCCAATTTTGCAATTACATGCATAAATTTTCCGGGGTTTTCTTTCGCATTGGCAAAAGAATCGTACGAAGAGGCCACTTTCAGAAAACTTATCAATATGGCAATGGAAACTGCAATAAGCACAAGAAGTATGATATGCATCTTTTTCATAGCAAAGAAATATGGGTGCAAAGTTAAGGTAAAGCGGGGAGAGTGGAATACGGATATTCGCAAAACATTCCGGGTGAAAACAATTAGTTAATAATTGATAGCCGGGGCAAAAGTTCTACTTTCAAAAAACTATCTTCGGAAAAAAATACTGCCGTTTGAAGCAACTTAAAGCCCTTAATAAATATTTCTGGAAATATCGTGTCCGGTTTTTTATCGGTATTATTTTTATTTTCCTTTCCAATTACTTTGGTGTGTTAGCCCCCCAGGTTACAAAATTTGTAATTGACTTTGTTCAAAAAACATTGAATCTCCCCGGTTATAGTCCGCCTGACAATCCTCCTGTCTATACCGGTGCCGGGAGATTAATTGTAAAATGGATGGAAAGTATCAACCCCGGAAATGTTGTGGCGTTTTGCGGTATCACAATTCTAGTACTTGCATTGCTACGTGGTTTTTTTCTATTTCTGATGCGGCAAACTATTATTGTAATGAGCCGCCATATTGAATACGATCAAAAGAATGAAGTATTTCAGCATTACCAAAAATTGGACACCGCATTTTTTAAAATGCATAATACGGGAGATATGATGAGCCGTATTTCAGAAGATGTAAGCCGGGTAAGAATGTTTACCGGACCTGCGGTTATGTATGTTGTGAACCTGGTCTCCATTATTTCACTCAGTGTTTATTTTATGTTTATGACCAATGCTGCCCTAACTTGGTATGTACTTGCACCCTTACCCTTACTGGCTATAGCAATTTATTTTGTAAATAATATTATCAATAAGCGTAGTGAAAAAAACCAGTCACTGCTTTCAGAATTAACTACACATTCGCAAGAATCCTATTCGGGCATACGGGTTATTAAATCGTTTGTACAGGAAAATGCGATGCTCGGATTTTTTACCAAAAAAAGCGAAGAGTACCGGCAGAATGCAATTGGACTGGCAAAAGTGGAAGCAATTTACTTTCCTTCTATTACACTATTAATTGGTTTAAGCATTTTAGTAACCGTTATGATGGGAGGTATTTATTATATTAATAATGCGTATGGAATTACGTTGGGTACTATCGTTGAATTTGTTTTATATGTTACCATGCTTACTTTTCCGGTAAGTGCTATCGGTCTTACTGCAAGTATGATACAACGTGCTGCCGCATCACAAAAAAGACTGAATGAGTTTTTGCAAACCGAACCTGCAATTCAAAATAAAAATTTACCAATAGAAAAAATCATTAAAGGCAATCTAGAATTTTCAAATGTTGATTTTATTTATCCGCATACGGGCATTCAGGCATTGAAAAATTTTAATCTTAATATCAAGCAAGGTGAAAAAATTGCCATCATTGGTAAAACCGGGAGCGGAAAATCTACCATTGCTCAATTGCTGTTAAGGATGTATGATGCTACAAGCGGAACTCTATTAATAGAGGGTGTAAATATTAAAGATTGGAATATAAATTCGTTAAGAGAACAAACAGGCTATGTGCCACAGGATGTTTTTCTTTTCAGTGAAACGGTTGAAAATAATATTGGCTTTGGTGTAAGTGAAACAAACGAAAAAATAATTGATGCAGCAAAAAATGCAGGGATACATAGCGAAATAGAACGGTTTAGTGAAAAGTATAAAACGCTGGTCGGAGAACGGGGTGTAACATTAAGCGGCGGGCAGAAACAGCGGATTTCTATTGCCCGTGCTTTAATAAAAAAC
>JANOFP010000099.1:0-1538 GCA_031413675.1 Bacteroidota bacterium | reverse complement strand
AAGTAAACTCACCCGGTCAGCCATTCAGATCTTTTGTTGAATACCGTAATATCAATCAACTTTATTTGCGTATTATTAAAGCAGACGATAAATTAAAAAAAGAAATAAGATGGCCCAGCAAAATTTTGTAAATATTTCCTGATGAAAAGCGCTGAACATTTTCAAAATTTTGCTGGGCCATCTTATTTCTTTTTTTAATTTATCGTCTGCTTTAATAATACGCAAATAAAGTTGATTGATATTACGGTATTCAACAAAAGATCTGAATGGCTGACCGGGTGAGTTTACTTTTTCCAGGGAGAATTTTAATTCTTTTTTTTAACACAGAGACCACAGAGGTTTTGCACAGAGATCACAGAGCCGTTCAGTGTTCTCTATTCTTTACTTTGTGTTCTCTGTGTTTAAAATTTTTTCTTCCCATATTTTGTAAATATTTCCTGAAGAAAAACGCTGAACATTTTCAAAAGCAAGCCCACCCATTTTATTTCTCAATTCTACATCCGCTATTAGTTTATTAATTGCCTCAGCAAGTTTTACAGGATTTTCTTTTTCAACTAATATTCCATCTTCGTTATTGTTGATAATATCTGAAGGGCCACTAAGGCAATCGAAGCTGATACAGGGTACTCCAAAGCTCATAGCTTCCAACAGCACCATCGGGAATGCTTCGAAACGGCTGGCTAAAACAAAGATGGAGGCACTGCAATATTCATCATCAATATTACTGCTTACCGGTTGCTGAACTATTAATTTTCCCTGCAGTTTTTCTTTTTCAATAAAATTCAGCAAGTCATTTTTCATTTCACCTTCACCGATTATTTTCCATTTCCAATCGGGGTGTTTGGTAAAAATTATTTTAGCAGCTTGCATTATGTAGTCAATACCTTTCCGTGGAATCAACCAGCCAACTGAAAGAATTGTTTTTGTATTGCGGATTGTTACAATAGAAGACTGCGAAACCCCTCCTTTGGTGGGGCTTGAAGAGGCTTTGTTTTCTATGAAATTCGGAATGATGCATACAGGTGCATACTGTTTGAAATGTTCAGCCTCTGTTTTATTCAAACAAACAATACCTTTTAGTTTTGGATAAAGACTGTTGAATAAAAAATTCCAGAAAAAGCTTTTTTTCAGCCAATCGTAATGATGATGCTCCCATGAATAGACTTTGCTGTATTTTTTTGCACCAGCCATAATCGCTGAAATTGCAAAGGGATATTCCGTAGCGATAATTGTTTCTGCTTTCAATTTTTTTAATATTGTTTTCAGTTTTTTTATATCGCGGATAAACTGAATTTTTCGGGAAAGCTTATTTCCTTTTTCTGTTATTCCAAAAAGAAGGGGGTATTGTTTAATGCTGACAGAAGAATGAATGGGATAAAAACTTGTATCAATATCATCCAGTATTATTAAAGTAACCGGATGCATATTTTCTGCAAAAAGATTTGCTGTGTTTACAATAGCCCGTTCAATACCACCCGGTACATCGAGACGGGAACACAAAAAGGCGATATGTTTTTTGGATGAAATCATTTAAGCCA
>JANOFP010000098.1:0-5830 GCA_031413675.1 Bacteroidota bacterium | reverse complement strand
CATTTACCAAAACATTTCCTGCGTGAAGAGACTGCTTTTTGCATTTTTACTTTTTACTTTTTACTTTTCATCAGCTCAATCGGATAGTTGCAGCATCCGCATCAGTTTACTCACCTGTACCCCCGGCGAAGAATTATATTCAACATTTGGACACAGTGCTTTTCGGGTTGTTGACAGTTCAACAAATACCGATATCGTTTTCAACTATGGCACATTTGATTTTTATGATCCTGATTTTTATAAAAAATTCATCCAGGGCAAATTGCTTTATTTTGTCGCCACTGATTCATTGCCGTCTTTCTTATTGGAGTATGAATATTACAAAAGAGGCGTAACAGAACAGGTACTCAATCTATCCTGCCCCGAAAAACTAACTTTGCTGTCTGCATTGTATGAAAATGCTAAAGAAGAAAATAAATATTACCGTTACGATTTTAATTATGACAACTGCACTACCCGGCTGCGTGATATATTGGAAAAAATAACCCGGCAAAAATTACAAACAAAAAATATTCTACCGCATACCGGCACTACTTTCAGAAATCTTATTCATGAATATTTAAATAAAGGAGGACAGCATTGGAGCAAATTGGGAATAGATATTTTGCTCGGCAGCCCCCTTGATAAAAAAGTAACGAACAGCGAAGCAATGTTTCTGCCTGATTACCTGATGATGGCATTTGACAGTGCAGCCTATAATGGCAAACCGCTTGTGTCAGAAAAAAATATTTTGATCAACGCTTTTGAAAACAAGAAATCAAATACCCTTTTTACACCTTTCGTTTTATTCAGTATTTTATTTTTAGTAATCTGTGTACTAAGTTTTTTAAAAAAAGAATGGGTTAATTTTTTCAACTTTTTTGATTTCATTTTCTTTTTAATACTTGGACTATTAGGTTCATTGCTTGTTTTTATGTGGCTGGGCACCAATCATGCCATGTGTAAAAATAATTTTAACCTCCTTTGGGCATTGCCTTCTCATTTACCCATAGCCTTTTTGCTTTTCAGTGAAAAAGTATGGGTGAAAAAATATTTCAGCATCATTTTTTACTTAACACTTGTATTACTTGCTGCCTGGTTTTTCTTACCACAGCAATTAAATATTGCTTTACTTCCGGTAGCTGGAATAGTTTTGGTGAGAAGTTATTTTTGCAAAAGAAACTGAAATTTTCAATTTTTTTTTGGTAATGAATCTGTTTCGATTTTTAAAATAAAACATTCTAAAATCAGAGTCTTGTCATACTGAACGGTGAATTTAGAGATCATTAAACTTTAGAGAAAGGTAGAGAAGTATCTCAAACTATTTTTATACAAGATGCTTCGCTACTATTCACTCATTTCAAATTAGTCTTTTATTAACCGCTCAGCATGACAAGACCCTAACGGAATGATGAGTGAACTGAAAAACTAAAACTCTCGGAGTCTTGTCATACTGAACGGTGAATTTAGGAATCAGTAAACTTTAGAGAAAGGTAGAGAAGTATCTCAAACTATTTTTATACAAGATGCTTGGCTACTATTCTCAATTCTAATTAGTCGGATAGTAATCGCTCAGCATGACAAGACTCCCATAGGTTGGTGAGTGAATATAAATCACAAAACTTTTAGAATGATTATCAAACTGAGACCGACATGATTTTTTCTATAAAAAATTCTAACTTACTCCATGAAGAAATTAATTTTATATCAATCCAAAAAAATCTCTTACCAGGTTTATGGAAGCGGCAAACCCGTATTTCTGATACATGGCTTTGGAGAAGAAGCAACTATTTGGAATAACCAGGTTGAGTTTTTATCCTCAGGATCCGGTGGAAAAGATAAATTTAAACTTATCGTACCCGATTTGCCGGGTAGCGGCGACTCGGAAATGATTGATGATATGAGTATGGAAGGAATAGCCGAAGTAATTCACACCATCATTCATGAAGAAGATCTTGAAAAAGCTACTATCCTCGGTCACAGCATGGGTGGTTATATCACATTGGCACTTGCAGAAAAATACTGGAATCATATTGATGCTTTTGGTTTAATTCATTCTACGGCATTTGCAGATAGTGCAGAAAAAAAATTGATCCGGAGGAAAGGAATTGAATTCATTCGTGAAAAGGGTGCTTTTAAATTTTTAAAAACTTCAACCCCAAATCTTTTCTCCGAACAATTTAAAAATAAACAGCCCGGTTTTATTGATGAATATATCAAAAGCCTGAACAACTTTTCCCCGGACGTTCTCGTTACGTATTATGAAGCCATGATAAATCGTCCGGACAGAACAGCAATTTTAAAAAATACAAACGTACCTGTACTATTTGTTATGGGTAATTATGACAATGCCATACCCGCAAATGATAGTCTGAAGCAATGCCATCTGCCGGGAAAAGTCTATTTTCACATTCTTAAGCAATCTGCCCATATGGGTATGCTTGAAGAATCAACCACCACCAACTGCATTTTAGAGAAGTTTTTATTGGAAAACTAAATCCCTGATTCGGGCTCATGAAACGACTATTACTTGCTATAATTTTTTTCTGCTATGGATTACTATCGAATGCCAACCATATTACGGGTGGCGAAATGTATTATACATTAATCAGCCATGTTGGGAATAATTATACGTATGCTGTTACATTAAAACTTTTCAGAGATTGCAATTCGAGTGGCGCACAGTTGGATCAGAATGCAGCAATTGCAATTTTTGACAGAGGTACAGGAGTAATGATACAAAGCAATAGCATTCCATTAGGCCAAATTATAAGATTAAACCTGGGTTCTCCCGGTCCGTGTATTAATAACCCGCCAGTTGTTTGCTACCAGGTGGGCTATTATGATTTCACAGTTACATTACCCGGAACAACAAATGGATATGTTATTTCTTATCAGCGTTGCTGCCGTATTGCAGGTATTAATAATTTATCAGGTTCAAGCGGAGTAGGTTCTACTTATATAGCAGAAATAACCGGTACGATTGCATTATCAACTGCACCCGAAAATTTCAGTGCAAGATTTGTAGGTACAGATACCGTAATAGTTTGTGCAAACAATCCTTTTAACTATAGCTTCAGAGCAATTGATGAAGATGGTGATTCGTTAGTCTATTCTTTTTGCGATGCCTATTTGGGTGGAACATCAGGTGCCCCGGCACCTAATCCTCCAACTCCACCACCCTATAGTTCTGTGCCATACGCATTTCCTTTCAATGCCTCGTTACCACTTGGTTCCGGAGTAAATTTAAATACCAGATCCGGTCTTATTTCCGGTATAGCCCCTGCAGCTGGAATATATGTAGTTACTGTATGTGTAACTGAATTTCGTAATGATATACCCATAGCAACTCAAAGAAAAGATTTACAAATAAAAGTGGGTGATTGTTCTATTGCAGCTGCAAAACTTAATCCAGAATATATTTCATGTGATGGTTTTACAAATACATTTAGCAATCTTTCCCCGCCTACTCCACTTATTAATTCCTATTTCTGGGATTTTGGTGTAATCGGACAAACTAACGACACATCAAATATTGCCATACCTACATTTACATTTCCTGATACCGGCGTTTATAAAATTAAATTAGTAACCAACCGCAATCAAGACTGTTCTGATTCAGCTACCGCATTGGTAAAAGTATTTCCCGGTTTCTTTCCTGATTTTACTTTCGCTGGTATTTGTATAAATAAGCCAACTAATTTTACTGACCGCACTGCAACTTTATATGGCGTTGTTGATTCCTGGCGATGGGATTTTGCAGATGCAACTTCAAATGCGGATACTTCCAGAATAAAAAATCCAACCTGGACATACAGTACTACAGGTCAAAAAAATGTGATCCTTACGGTTACGAATAGTAAAGGTTGTATAGATACAGCAATAAGAACCGTCGATATTATTTCTAAACCTCTAATCACTCTTCCATTTCGTGATACATTAATTTGTGTACCCGATAATTTACAATTACAGGCAATGGGCAGTGGTATATTCAGTTGGACTCCGAATATAAGTATTATTAATACCAACACTGCAACACCAACGGTAAACCCTGTTACTAATACTACTTACTATGTTAACTTAAATGATAATGGTTGTTTAAATGATGATTCGGTTCGTGTTCGTGTTATCAGAACCGTTACTTTAATTCCTATGAATGATACAACTATTTGTCAAACCGATCCGGTAACATTGAGAGCAAATACCGATGCATTATTATATACATGGAGTCCAGTAACCGGATTAAATAATCCCAACCTTGCAAATCCAATTGCTACACCTCTTACTTCAACAACTTATACTTTGGTTGGAAGAGTTGGAAGTTGTTCATCATCGGATGATGTAAGAATAAATGTAGTGCCATATCCAATTGCCAACGCCGGACCCGATCAGCAGATCTGTTTTCAAACTACAACACAATTAAATGGGAGTATTGTTGCATCTTCCTTTAATTGGAGTCCTGGACTTACCTTAAGCAGCACATCCGTATTAAACCCGTTTGCATTTCCAAAAAGTACTTCCTCCTATTTTTTAACTGTAACTGATGTGTTAGGTTGCCCCAAACCAGTTACCGATACTGTTACCGTAACTATTTTGCCACGCATGAACCCATTTGCCGGACGAGATACCTCAATTGTATTAGGCGAGTCATTACAATTTAACGGCAGCGGTGGTAATACTTATTTATGGACACCTCCAACTGGATTATCCAGTACAACCATTTCAAATCCTGTTGGAAATTATGCAGGTGACCTTGACAGCATTCGTTATAAACTTTATGTTGCAAATCTTGCAGGTTGTATTGATTCTGCCACCGTATTAGTAAAAATTTTTAAAACAGTTCCTACAATTTTTGTTCCTACTGCTTTTACTCCCAATGGCGATGGATTGAATGATTTGATTGCTCCTATCGCTGTTGGAATGAAGCGAATTGAATATTTCCGTATTTATAACCGTTGGGGGCAAATGGTTTTTAATACAACACGAAATGGACATGGATGGAATGGAAATATTTCAGGTATTCCTCAATCAACCAATACTTTTGTCTGGATCTGCTCGGCAGTAGATTATTTAGACCGAAAAGTTTTTTTGAAAGGATTGGTTACCCTTATCAGGTAAGATACTTCATCATCATTTTTCATTCTCAAAAAATACGCTTGATTTTCTTTTAACCCAGGTGCTTTTTTATATTTCCATTTTACATTACTTTCAACTTAAATTCATTATTTAAATGCCAAAAATAATTTTTATCACCGGTGCCACTTCAGGATTTGGAAAAGCTGCTGCCATAAAATTTGCATCCCATGGTTTTGATTGCATCCTGAATGGAAGAAGAGAAGAAAGACTGAATGAATTAAAAGCAGATTTAGAATTGAAATATAATATTGCCGTTTATACTTTGCCATTTGATGTGCAGGATGAAAAAGTAGTTTTCAATTCGATAAATAATTTACCCGATGAATGGAAAACGATAGATGTATTATTTAACAATGCCGGTCTTGCTCTTGGCAGGTCTTTTTTTGACGAAGCAGAATTGAGTGACTGGACAACGATGATTGATACCAATGTAAAAGGATTGCTGTATGTATCCAAAGCTTGCATGCCTTTTATAAAAAAACCCGGAGGGCATAACATCAATATGGGTTCTGTTGCCGCAAAAGATATATATGAAAAAGGAAATGTGTATTGTGCAAGTAAAATTGCAGTTGATGCTATCAGTCATGCCATGCGAATTGATTTGCTCCGCCATCATATAAAAGTAACAGCCATACATCCCGGTGCAGCAGAAACTGAATTTGGCTATGTACGTTTTAAGGGAGATGCAGAAACCGCTGCAAGTGTCTATAATGGC
>JANOFP010000097.1:0-2767 GCA_031413675.1 Bacteroidota bacterium | reverse complement strand
CCAAATATGATGTAATACTTGCACTGGGGAAATAATTCCTTCTAAATTTTATACGTAATTCTACGAGCCGCTATGTAATTCCCGAAAGTTTTAGAATGGGTTGTATTGCTCTTGTGTTAAGAGATGGTCAAATCTATATTTGTACCAGAAATCAACACAATAAAAAAGTTTTGATTGCAATCCAAAGAAAAACCAAAGTCCTGTTAGTCCTTAGAAAAAATTAATACCTACGAAAACCGCTCTTTAAATTCGATTATCCAGAAAAACCAAATCTTAAAATCCAAGTCCAAAGAAAAACCAAACCAAAACCTGGTCCGATTGAAAATTCTAGAAAAATCCAAAATCCAAAAGGAAACCGTCCTTTCCTGAAACCGCCGTCCAATGATCCTTGAAAAGAAATGAAATCCAAAACCCTCCTGCTGAATTGAAAAGTTTAGCAGGGGGAACGGTGGTTCTTCCAACAACAATTTTCAATTTTTATTTTAGAAATATAAAATCTTAAATCTAAATAGATATATAAAAAAAAACCGACTTTACTGTCGGGTTTCTTTTTATTATTCAATTGCTTTTAGCTTGTCTTCGTAAATTTTTATTTTTCCCTTATCATTTTTATTGGTCCAATATTCAACAATCATGTTTGTTACAACTTTATAAGTTCCTTTTTCGCCTCCTTTAAGACTGCTCTTTGAATCATAGTATTCAAAAGTGGCATTTGCATAAGGAATCATCTCTTCATATTTTGCATTTAACTTAGCGGTTAATTCATTCCGTTTTTTTACATCTTCAGGTTTTGAACCTTTTACAGCGTTAAATTTATCAACCAAATCATTGATTGCAAAAAATAAAATCCGGCATTCTAAAAAATTTGCTTCGGGACTCGATTTTAATTCCAATGATTTTTTGAGAACTTCTGTTAACCGTGCATCCCTGGCTAAAGAATCGGCAGGTCTTGTTTTTCCAAAATAAAGATAGTTGTACATTTCCCGTGCATAATCATAATATGTTTCATGATTTGCGCAATTGTTCACAATCATTTTTTCATAGGCAGCAAATATTTTCTGCACGTCATCGCCTGCTTCTATTAATGGCACATTGCACCAGTAAGTATTTTTCGGGAACAATTCTTTTCCGGTAGTAAAATATTTTTCTTTCTTGTCGTTATCTCCTTTTTTATAATAATATTCAACCAGGAAAGGGTAAATAAATTCATTTTCTGAACCGGCTAGTTTTATATCTGCAAGTTTTGAATAATAAAATGCAGCTTTATCGGCATTTTCTGAATTTTGAGCACTGGCACCGGCCAATAATATTGCATTCGTATCAATCGGATAATTTATCAATTTTGTTGCAATTAAAAAATCGGACATACCTACAGCTAATTCAAATTTTGTAAAGGCATTAGCCCAATCTTTCGTATTGAATAAAGCAATACCGCTGTTGAAATACGAACTGTAAATAATTCCGGGTGTGCCTGAATAATAAGAGCTCTCAGCCTTTAACAATTTAAAATCAGGTTCTTTTTGTTTATAGGTATCAAAACTAGTAACTCCTTCCTGCAATAAGGCTGCTGATTGTGCTGCCATTTCTTTGTCGGCCGAAAGATTTGTATAGATAGAAGATTTTAAAAGCCAAGCTTCTGGTTTAGCACTGAATTTTGCATTTGTCATTGCTTTATCTATTTCTTCTTTTGCCTTCTTGTTTTGACCAATCAGCCACATATTTCTGATTGTTTCAATATCCTGAGCAAATAAACCCGCACTTAACAAACTAAGTACTGCTGCAATTAAAAGTTTACGCATTTTTTATTTTTTTAGTAGATAAAATTATTCTGTTTCTGTTGATGATTCATTTGTGTTTTCAGTTGCTTCACTACCCTTATTATTTTGATCGGGTATTTCGCCACCATTAACATTTTCATCAGTTATTCCATTTTCTTCAACTATTCCATCATCTAAGTTTGTAATAGCTGCTATCTCATCTCCATCATCCAATTTTATCAGTTTTACTCCCTGGGTTGCTCTTCCCTGTTCACTAATGCCAGTTACCGGCATACGAATGGTAACACCGCTGATACAAGTTATCATTAAATCTTCATTTGCAGATACATCAAGAATGCCAACTACGGGCCCGGTCTTTTCTGTTACATTTATTGTCTTTACACCTTTGCCTCCTCTATTGGTCATCCGGTATTCTTCTATTGCTGTTTTTTTACCATACCCTTTTTCACTTACCACCAATACAGTCCTGGTTGCCTGGTCTTCTGGATTTACACAAATCATACCAACCACCTCATCACCAGGTTCATCGGCTTCTATACCTGCCACTCCTATTGCACCACGGCCTGTTGCCCGTACTTTTTGCTCATTAAAACGAATGGCTCTTCCACTTTTCACTGCCATCATTATTTCACTCTTACCATCGGTAAGTTTTGCTATTATCAATTCATCACCTTCATTTATTGTAATTGCATTTACACCTGTTTGCCGCGGTCTGCTAAAATCTTCTAATGCAGTTTTTTTAATAATTCCTTTCTTAGTACAAAGAACAATATTATGACTATTTACAAATTCTTCGTCTTTCAAATCTTTAACATCTATGATGGCTCTTACTTTATCATCGGGAGGTAGTTGCATCAGATTTTGAATAGCCCGGCCTTTTCCGGTCTTCTCTCCTTCCGGTATTTCATATACATTCATCCAATACACTCTTCCTTTTTCTGTAAAGAATAACATGGTATGATGCGTAGATGCTACAAAAAGATGTTCGA
>JANOFP010000096.1:0-22172 GCA_031413675.1 Bacteroidota bacterium | reverse complement strand
ACCAACCGTTGTAAACAATGTGGAAACACTGACATGCATTCCATATATTTTAAAAAATGGTGGAAAAAAATTCGCTTCAATCGGCATTGGCAAATCAACAGGAACAAAATTGATTTCATTAGATGGATTCTTTAACAAACCCGGCATCTATGAAGTGGATATGGGAACGCCACTTTCTGTTGTGGTGAATGATTTAGGCGGGGGATTCCGTTCTTCAATAAAAGCTATGCATATTGGTGGACCATTGGGAGGATTAGTACCTGTTTCCAAAATAAATAATCTTACAGTTGACTTTGAATCATTTTCACAACATGGTTTTTTACTGGGGCATGCTTCAGTTGTCTGCATTCCTGAAAGTTTTCCAATTATAAAATACCTGGAACATTTGTTTCAGTTCACGGCTCATGAAAGTTGCGGTAAATGTTTTCCATGCAGGCTTGGTTCAACAAGAGGTGCTGAAATGCTGAAGAAGGCGCAGGAAACTGATTATAGAATTGACAGAGCATTATTGGATGACCTGATTGAGACTTTGGAAATAGGTTCGCTTTGCGCATTGGGTGGTGGCTTGCCATTGCCCATAAAAAATGCACTGCAGCATTTTAATAACGAATTGAAAATTTATTTTAAATAAGAACATGGAAAGAGATTTTACCACGAAGACACAAAGATAGTCACAGGACACACGAAGAATAATATGTGTTCTTTGTGTAAATCCTTAGTGCCTTTGTGGTAAAAAATAAAGCATTGAATGCTTTCATCTTAAAAAATCCTGATTATGGGTATCGTGTACAGAAAAGAAGATAAGCTTTCGCAGGAACAAAAAGGTAAGACCGTTACTTATGGTTCATCCAATGGCAACGGAAAAGCAAGCATTGCTTATATCAACAACGAACCTTTTGAAATAAATGAAAACGAAACCATTATTTCTTTCATCCGCAGATATTTTGGAAAAGATGCAGTGCCTACTTTATGTGATGCGCCAAATTTAGAACCCTTTGGTTCCTGCCGCGTATGCAGTGTGGATGTTGCGTTAAAAGAAAATGGCCCGGTAAAAACACAAGCATCTTGTCATACACCGGTGCTAGCGGGTTCTTATATTTATCCTGATTCAGAAAGAATTCAAAAACTCCGCAGGAATATTATTGAATTGGTGCTGACTGATCATCCGCTTGATTGTCTTACCTGCGAAGTAAATAATAATTGTGAGTTACAAACCGTAGCAGCAAGAGTTGGCATCCGTGATGTTCGTTATCCAGCAGGAAAAAATCATTTGGATAGAAAAAAAGATCTCAGTCATCCTTACATGACTTCTGATCTTTCAAAATGTATTAATTGTTTCCGTTGTGTGCGGGCCTGCGATGAAGTGCAGGGGCAATTTGTATTAAGTATGACCGGTCGTGGCTTTGACAGCCATATTATCAAAGGCTCAGATGTAAGTTTTAATGAAAGCGATTGTGTAAGCTGCGGTGCCTGTGCACAGGCATGTCCCACTTCTGCTATCAGTGATGTTTTTGAATCCAAATCAATTGTGTTTGATAAAAAAGTAAGAACAGTTTGTACTTACTGCGGTGTGGGATGCAATCTTGATGTTGCTGTAAATGCAAGTACTATTAAATCCATACAAGCCCCTTATGATGCTGAAGCAAATGCCGGTCATACTTGTTTGAAAGGCCGTTATGCTTTTTCTTTTTACAATCATCCTGATCGTTTGCGTACGCCATTGATAAAAAAGAATGGTGAATTTGTGGAAGCTACCTGGGAAGAAGCATATGATTTCATTGCTTCTAAACTTACTGAGATAAAAAATAGTCATGGTCCTGATGCAATCGCCGGTATTTCTTCTGCCAGATGTACCAATGAAGAAAATTATATCATGCAGAAATTTATCCGGGCTGTGATTGGTACGAATAATATTGACAGTTGCGCAAGGGTTTGTCACTCTCCTACTGCTTTGGGAATGCAAAGAACATTCGGAACAGGTGCTGCCACTAATTCTGTAGTTGATATGCAATACACCGATTGCATGATGGTGATTGGCGCAAACCCCACCGATGCACACCCGGTAACCGGCGCAAAGATGAAACAGCAGGCGATGAAGGGAAAGACATTGATAGTAATTGACCCAAGAAAAATTGAGTTGGTTAAATATGCAACTTATCATTTGCAATTACGGCCCGGCACTAATGTAGCATTGCTGAATATGATGCTGTATTATATTGTAAAAGAAAATTTAGAGGATAAAGATTTTATAGCTGCCCGTACAGAAGGATATGAGGATTTCAAAAAAAATATTTTACAACTGAATATTGATGAGCTGGAAAAGGTTACCGGTGTTGATCGTAATCTTGTTCGTGAAGCAGCTATTGCATATGCAACTGCGCCGAATGCAATGTCGTTTCATGGTTTAGGTATCACAGAACATTCATATGGCACTTACGCAGTGATGCTGATTGCAGACCTTGCCATGATAACTGGTAATATTGGAAGACGCGGCGTTGGAGTAAATCCTTTGCGTGGACAAAATAATGTGCAGGGTGCTGCGGATATGGGTTGCCAACCCTACCAGGGCGCCGGTTATTTGGATGTAACGAATCCTGAGATACATAAAATGTATGAAGAATTCTACCAGGCAAAATTACCGCTGCATGTGGGTTTAAAGATTCCGCAGATGTATGATGCGGCGCTAAATGATAAACTAAAAGCCGTTTGGGTAGTAGGTGAAGACATGGCACAAACAGACCCCAACACACATCATGTGGTAAAAGCATTGAATAAACTGGAGTTGCTTGTTGTACAGGAATTATTTATGACCGAAACAGCAAAGCTTGCTACTATCATTTTACCTGGCGCTTCTTTCCTGGAGAAAAGCGGAACATTCACCAATGGAGAAAGAAGGATACAAAGAGTTAACAAGGTTGTTGAGCCGATAGAAGGAACAAAATCTGATGGGCAAATAATTGTTGACATCATGAATCGTATGGGATACAGGCAGGCCGACTATGATCCGGATACCATGCTGGAAGAAATTTCACAAATCGTTCCCTTCTTTGCGGGAGTTAAATGGAATGAACTGGGCGATAACGGCAAACAGTGGCCCGTACTGGAAGATGGAACCGATACAGAAATATTACACACCTCAACATTTACAAGAGGAAAAGGAAAATTTATTTTTAATGAATTCAAAGAGTCAGAAGAAATAATACAACACGGAAAAGAATATCCTTATATCATTACTACTAATCGTGAACTTGAACATTATAACTGCGGCGCTATGACAAGGCGTACAAGAAATATTGATATTCTAACAGATGATGTTTTATTGATTTGCGAAGAAGATGCCCGCAAACATTTGATCAATGATGGTGATATGGTTTGCGTGGAATCGGCAAGAGGCAAAGTTGACATCAAAGCAAAAATTACGGATGAAGTAAAACCCGGCATTCTCAGCAGCACTTTTCATTTTCCTGAGATCATGCTGAACAACATCACTTCCAGCATCAGCGACTCCGAAGCTATGTGCCCGGAATACAAAGTGGTGGCTTGTACGATCAGGAAGAGCAAGGGGAAGTATAAATTAAATAAACAGGATTAGCAGAAAATTGCAAGAGTACAAAATACTTCTACATATACATTTCTAATTTAATGCCCATAATGATTAAAGGAACTGTAACGCTACAGATTACTGAATCCTAAATTATATTTTTCTCAAACCCTGAATGAACAAGAAAACAAAATACAAAACAACCTACTTTTTGCTCTTGTTGTTAAATTACTAAATGTAGCACGACATTGATTTTAATGACTAAAACAAATCGAGAATGAACAAATATTCCATACGAAAAGTTACTTCTATTGTAAAATCATTTCTAGTCTATACATCAGGTACTGCCTGCCATTATTATTTCCTTTTATTGCATTATCCTGTCTGTCAGAAAACTTTATATTTGAGCAAAATAAAATTTATGAAAAAATCTATTTTATTAATGATACTACTTACAGGATTTTTTGAATTGAATGCTCAACCTGTTAAAACAAAAACTCAGCCTGCAGGCATTTTAAAAACAACAATAGATTCTATAAGTTATGTACTGGGAGAAGTTGCTGCTTTTAATCTTCTTCAACAGGGTTTAGGAGAAATAAAAATCAACAGTACGCCTTTTATGAAAGCAATAAATGATATTCTTGGAAAAAAGAATACATTATTGGATGATGTTACCGCTAATGCAGTGCTGAATAATTATATGACTAAGCAGAAGACAGAAAAAGCAAAACCTGAAATTGAAAAAGGGAAAAAATTTTTAGCAGCAAATAAATTAAAGCCCGGAATAAAAATAACTGCTTCCGGTTTGCAATATGAAGTGATCAGAGAAGGAACTGGAATAAAACCAACAATTGTTGACACATTTGTATGTAATTACCGGGGAACACTCCTCAACGGAACTGAGTTTGACGCTTCAGCCAATCGGGGTAAACCTTTGGAAATGGGAGTGAACCAGGTCGTTCCCGGGTGGATAGAAGGTCTGCAGCTGATGTCGGTAGGTTCTAAATATAAATTTTATATCCCTTATAATCTTGGCTATGGCGTTGAAGGCAATGGCCCAAAAATACCCGGCGGATCCATGCTGATATTTGATTTAGAACTGCTTGATGTTAAAATAAAGAAATAAGTTTTTACAGAAAAGAGATTTTATAAAATGTGGGAAGTAAACATCATTCCTATATTTATAGTATAAAGTTTTACACCTCTTTTATTGTTTTCATCCACTACACTTGTCAGCATTTTGTTTGTATCATTCGGTTGATTAGTTACATGATAAAAAAGTTACGAGGCTAGAGGCTTCGCTTTTACTAAAACGAATCAGGGCAGAAATGTTCACTTCATTTCAGATTTGCTACAGGCTAAACGCTAACCAACACTTCTTACCAATTTATCATGGCAATCGTTTATTGATTTCAGTATGTTTTTGTCAAACTATTCAACAACAACATAAATCTTTCGTGATTCATTTACCTGAAACAAAAAATTGTTCAATTATTTGTATAGATAAAATCAAATTTCTTCAACAAAATATTTTTTAAAATAATTATCGAAATTTTTTGAACAAAATTTACTGTTTAATGTTTATTGATAAAAATTAAACAAAAATAATTATTATGAAACTAAACAAATTTTTCGTGCAGCCAGTCCTGCTATTTTGCTTAAGTGCAATTCTTTTATTACAAAGCTGCGATAAGGAAGATGCCAAACCTGTTACAAACACAATTACAGATGTTGTTGTTTCTGGTGCAACATTTTCAACACTTGAGTCAGCAGTTATTAAAGCTAATTTACAAGGTACATTAAGTGGTGCCGGACCTTTCACAGTTTTTGCTCCTGATGATGCCGCTTTTGCTGCTTCGGGTATTACAAGTACTGTTTTAAATTCACTTTCTGCTACACAAGTACAGAATATTTTATTGTACCACACGATTGCTTCTAAAATAGTAGCAGCAGATGTACCGGCCGGTCCTAATGCAAAAGTAATTACAGCAAGCGGTGACTCTGTATTCGTAACTAAAAATGCAAATGGAGTATTTGTAAATGGAATTAAAGTAACCGCGGCAGATGTATCAGCTGATAATGGAGTAATCCATGCTATTGGTAAAGTTCTTATTCCAGCAGCTGGTAATATTGTAGAAACTGCAATTGCAAGTGGATTAGATTCTTTAGTGAAAGCAGTAACAAGAGCTACAACTGCACCAGGTGGTGATCCAACGCTTGCAGCTACGTTGAGCAATGCAAAACTGACCGTTTTTGCTCCAACCAATGCAGCATTTACACAATTATTAGGCGCATTAACTCTTACTAATATTAATGACATTCCGGTTGCTACTTTGTTGGCTGTATTAAGATATCATGTAGTTGGCGGCCGTGCATTTTCTTCTGATTTGTCAAATACAAATCTTCCAATGCTTGCCGGTGGAAATACGGTGGTTAACCTGTCAAATGGTACAGGCGGCGGACCAACACTTACAGGTAATGGAAATGGTGTTAATAAATCAAATATCACAGCAACAAATATTGTTTGCAGAAACGGTGTTGTGCATCTTATAGATCGTGTTTTACTACCATAATAGTAGTAATTGACTTCCTGTGAAAAAACTAGATCAGTCCTGTTACATCCGGACGGGACTGATTTTAAAAAAAATCAAATCGGGTGTATCGGATTTACGAAAGAGTCATCAATAAAAATTAAAAAAAATAAAATCATGAAAAAATTATTTCAATCAGCATTCTTAATGCTTGCCCTTTTTATCTCTGCAGATGCGTCTGCGCAAAAAAAAGATATCGTTGACATTGCAATCGGCTCAGAAGCTCATACCACATTGGTAGCAGCTGTAAAAGCAGCAGATCTTGTAACGGTTTTAAAAAGTGATGGCCCTTTCACGGTTTTTGCGCCAGTGAATGATGCATTTGGTAAATTACCTGCAGGTACAGTTGATTATCTTTTGAAAGCAGAAAACAAAGCAACACTCGCAAAGATTCTTACTTACCATGTTGTAGCTGGCAATCTAGATGCAACTGCAGTATTAGCAGCTATCAAAAAAGGAAATGGTTCAGTTTCTTTAACAACAGTGAGCGGTGGAACATTAACAGCTTCATTAGAAAATGGAAAAGTAAAGTTGACTGATGAGAAAGGTGGTTCATCTTTTGTAACAGCAACTGATCTAAAAGGCAGCAATGGTATTATTCATGTAATTGACACAGTGGTATTACCTAAATAATTATCCATTTAAATTTAATTTTAAAAAACCATGCGCAAGGCATGGTTTTTTTTATTAGGTCCGTCCTGGGTCTGCCCTTATCATTTCTTTTTCCGCAGTAGCCGCGGGGCAAGACCCTGAGCGGATAGAAACATCTTCACATTTCTACATGAGTAAAATCAAGTATTAACTTCTGATTAATACTTTATTTTGATAACTTTTAATTCTTTACCAAAATGTATTGTGGAAGTTTTAAAACTACCAGGATGTTTTTTTTAATTTAAATCTTATTACAATGAAACAATTTTTACTGCTCCTGATTATACTGGCATTTAATATTGCTTGTAAAAAAGAACTTGCAAAATCTGATAATACAGAAAGTATAAGCTCCATAGCTTATACCAACGCAAAAGCAATTTCTATCCCTTCAGTAACCATTTGTAATCAAACCTGGATGCAAAAGAACCTCGAGATTACTACCTACAGAAATGGAGATGCAATACCGCAGGTTACTAATCCGGCAGAATGGTTTGCATTAACTACAGGCGCCTGGTGTTACTATAATAATGATCCTGCAAATGGGTCTGTGTATTGTAAATTATATAACTGGTATGCTGGAAACGATCCCCGTGGTCTTGCACCCGCAGGCTGGCATATACCCAGTAATGCTGAATGGACAATATTGACGGATTGCCTTGGCGGAATTACAATCGCAGGAGGTAAATTAAAAGAAAAAGGGTTGTTACATTGGAATACACCAAATACAGATGCTACAAATAAAAGCCGCTTCACAGCAGTTCCGGGTGGTAACCTTGTTTCAATTGATGGACTTTTTTTTAATAAGGGCTTGTTGGCCAATTTCTGGTCCTCCACATCTTTTAGTATTACTGCTGCATATTACAGGAGGATTGTTTATAACAACGGCACTATACAGTCTTTTGGTGGTGCTTTTAATGGTGACGGATTTTCTGTCCGTTGTATAAAGGATTGATATTTTTATATCAGCCATGGTACTTGTCTAAAAAAAAATTCAACTTCACAAAACTGTTCAGGGTTAACTCTTAAGCAGAAAGAAAAAAGATTCGTTGATAGGAATCAGTTTAATCACAACTATACATCATTTTTTTCCGGTAAATAAAAAACGAACTTACGGATTGAACAAAAATCAGTTATATAAAAAAAATAATAATAAGCTTACTTATTATATCAATAGGTATATCAGTAAGTGGCCAGCAATTAACAAACCAGGATTATCTACAAAAAAGTAAACGCCAGAATACAACTGCATGGATATTATTAGGTGGAGGTACGGCAATGTCCGTAGGAGCAATTTTTTGGAGTCTTGATAATTTGTTTAGTGCCGACCAGGGGCAGGGTGCTTTATTTATTGCAGGTGTTTGTGCAATGGGTGGAAGTATTCCCCTGTTTATTGCTTCAGGCAGGAATAAACGAATAGCAAATGGAATGACTTTTAATTTTAAAGCAGAGAAATCATACGCATTTCAATCTAAGCGAAATGGATCAGGTTATTATCCGACAGTATCTATTACCATTCCGCTAAAATAAAAAGAGTAAAAAAGAAAAATCGGTTCTATTTTTTTCTCTAGGTGATTTTATAGTCGCGCTTGCCTTTTAAACTTTTTATTAAGTTCGGTTGCGTGGGGTATGCTCCCGAAAGTTTTCGGGACAAGCCGTGTGATGGTAATGTGAATGGCAGCAACCCCTCGCAGGTAAAGCTTTTCAATTTTCTTTATTCGATGATACTTATTAGCGAGGGGTTCCAGCTATGCTCCATGCCTGCGCACGGCAGACCCCTCGTGGACGCATTCCTTATTTCGCAGGAGGAGGATACCCCGAAGGAACTAAAAAAAATGTCTTATACTGTAATACTATCATGTGGAATAAATTTCTTCTCATACCTGTTATGAATTCCCAGAATAAGTACTCCGAATAAAACTGCGACTATAATTAAAATTGTGCTTAACATCCCTTCAGTTCCAAACGATAGTTTTATTAAAATTGTAGAGATGATAAATCCGGAATTCCTGACCACTTTATAAAATTTATCAGTATGTAAAAAGGAAAATAAAAGTAACAAAACATCAATCATTATTAATACAGTGAAAAAATCATCAAAAAATATAGCATTAATATCTTTAATAGACTCCACTTTCAGGCTGGAGCTGAAAAAACTCTCATCTATCCATCTGTATAAACTGTAAATCGCCAAACCCAAAAAAACAGGGACAAGAAACATTGCGATTATATTTTTCAGTCTTATAAACCTGGTTATTTCTGGTGATGGAAGTGTACTTTTATTCTGATCTTTTTTACTTAGATCATTAAACCTGTAAAAAATAAAAATGAGAAAAAATAAAAGTAGTGTAGCAATAATATCATATGAAAATTCCAAGTCGTTTTTTATTGTAAACCAATCCGACGTAAATTCCAGGTGAGATAAATCCTTAAATACTCTTCTTATAATAATTAATGTTATAATTTCATATTGCTTTCCAATATAAATGGATGTTGATTTTGGTAAATAATATATTAAAAGGTAAACTTCATATATTAAAATAAAAGAAAAAGGAGTATAAATTGCCGCAATAGGACTATTTAATAACCTGGAAGAATTGCTCATATATAGAATATCCAGATCTACCAATGCTATTATAAGAAGATGAATGATGAAACTAACTATTGCAATAAAGACAATAATTTTTTCACTTTTTCTTTTAGTATTTTCTGAAAGAAACGCAGTATAAAATAAATCAAATATTTTCTCTTTTCTCCTCATTGACGAATTACTATTTTAGATTATCAGGTTGCTTTGAGTACCTGCACTTATCAAGTATGTTGCATAAGGTTATAAATACGACCAAAAATTGAAGGATTAAAAAATTAATCCCCGGTAAATACAATAAAAACAGGGACTAAATTTCCTGGCCGTTTTTATTTTGTAACCGCATGCTGCTATACATATCATGCATGATTTGCATATGAGGAGCGGTGAGTACTGCCAGACCCAGGAAAATGTAAAGAATCATTGTCTCATTATTAATAAACATAAATCCCGACAATCCGACTAAAGCAATACCTGCCATTGCTAGCAGGCTATATACACTTATTTGTTTTGCAATCCTTGAAACAGATAATAAATTGTCCTTCCGCAGAAATGTTATGATATTGTGCAGGGATAATACAGAATGCCAAACAATAAAGTAAAATGTAAACCCCAATACTAATGGAAGATTATAAAGTATAACCAGTAGAAAAACAAACTGCACCAGGAATTGGCCATGGTAATGGCGATTTTCTGACGCATTTAAAAAGTAAATAAAAGTGGTGATAAAAAAAAGTAAACCGCAAAAAGATAAAATTGTATAACGATATTTTTCTATACCAGCAGAAACTGCCTGATACTTTAAACCCGGATCTAATAAAAGCAATATAGGTTTTACTTCTTCAAAATGATGAAGCAGGATAATACCAAGAATAACAAGCCCATAACTAATTACAAATAATTTTCCGGATATATTATCGGTTCTAAACTGGTGCAAATCGGTTTCACCAAAATGGTAGGAAGCAAAAACAATGAACAGCAGAATACCTGGAATCGGGAAAAGCCAGAGTATCGCAGCAAATAAAAACAAACGACCCAAATAATTAATAAAAAAAACCAGCTTCGAAAATGTCCTTTTCCCTTGCCCTGCATTTTGAGTAGCTACCAGCAGATCGGCGGCACCGTGAGGTATTCCTATTATTATAACTCCTGTTATGAAAAAAATAAATTGAAATTGTGCTGAAAGTGGTTCGGCATACTGATGAATTAACAGTAATAAAAAACCAACAAGTATCAGTACAACTCTCATCATATTACAGCAGGTTGTTAAATTGTAGTATAAAAAAGGAAGCAGCATATAATTATGCTGCTTCTTTTTTATTGAATTAAGCATTTGCCGGAGTCTTATCCGACTGTGCCAATGAATAAATTACAAGACCAAAACCAATCTTATTGATGGCATCACCAATATTATACACAACATCAAGTGATAAACCTTCCAGTACTTTCATTCCAAACAAACCACCTTCTGTACCTGCAATATATCCCAATGGATAAATAGCCCAACCCACTAAAACAAACCAACCTAAAGCTCTTACAGCCTTAGCCACTGATGGACCAGCTGATGTTGCCAGTTTAGCGACCTCACCAAACCAAACCAGGTATACGATATAGAAATAACCGATACTGCTGATGAAACCCCATATCCAACTCTGTTTCTCTGTAGGATAAATGGCTTCACCTATATAACCGGTAACCAGCATGAAAACAGAAGCTGCAATCAATTTCCATAATAACCCGATTTTTGCACCGGCTTTTTTGGTAATAAGATAAAATTCAACACACATTAAGGGTACTGTAAGTAACCAGTCCACATAACGGAAAAATGTTGGGGACTCCCCTGTTGCCAGGTTGTAATCCCTCATGTAATAGTAGTGAACGGCTGCAATAAATGTAATAAGACCGGAAACCAGAAGAGATGTTCGCCATTTTTTTTCCATGTTATTCATTTCGAAAAAGAAAAAAACAGAAGCGGCGAGCATGGCCATACAGCCAATAAAAAAAGTAAAAGCGACATAATTGTCGTTGGAGATAACCTTAATGTCCAATAATGTAAAATGCATAGTGTTTAAGTTTTAAGTTTAAAAAATTAATATTACCAGTTGAGTTACAATGTTCAACTATTTTTCAAAATTGTTAAACATCAGAAGTAATTAAAAGTTTAGAAATTTTCATTTATTATTGAAATTCCTGATTGTTTCATAGCTGAAGAAGTGATTTTTTTAATTCTGTTACGTCCTTTAGGTCTGATGGTAAAATTTGATTAAACAAATAATAATTTCCTTGGCCTGTTTTTATTTATAGGAAAAAAAATTTTGCAATTCTGCATTTCTCATCGTTTAATCATTTGACTTTTACTGCCGAAATAAATTAAACAAATCAACGCCGTGATGCGTGTCCCCAAGCAACCGGGCGAACCTCACTTTCGGTCACGAATCCAGGCTGAGAGAATATTTTTTATTAAATAACTATTTTTAGAAACCCACATGGTTTTTAACTCCATTTATTTTTAAAGGCATTTTTACAGTTACTGATGTTCCTTTTGCAAGAAAAACAGAGTGGGGTTGCTTGTTTAAAATGTAGGGTACAAATTCCTTTCCGTAAAGATTCTCAATCTCACAATCAAGGGAAAACCCGGTAACCGGATAAACTTTCCACCGCGGGTGATTTAAAGCATACTCAATAGTTGTTGTTGAATTAAGTTGATTGTAACCAAAATAATGTTCACAAATGAATTCTGCCTCTGAACCTGCTTCAATATCCTGCAATTCAGGTACTGTATTTATTTGCAAAACATTCCGTATTTGATTTCTCTTTTTCCAGCTATACTCTACTAATAAGTTATCAGGTTTCTCAATAATACGATGTCCCATTTTTGCAGTGCTGAAGTGTTCATTGTATAATAAATTAGCCATGCTGGCTACTAGGGGTTTGGGAACAATTTCTGAAACAAAACCTACTCCTCTTTTCCAGTGAGTGCTATCAAACTGTTTGACATAATAACGCAGGATCGCTTCTTCAAAATTGACATGAAATGGCAAATGGATACCCAATACTTTTGTATCATTAAATAGAAACCCAACGATACTTACCAATGCCTTACCATCAAAAAATCTAACTCTGTTCCGGGAGGCAAATGTTTTTGTAAAATCTGCGGATATACCGCATAGTTGAACATGGCCAGGTATTCCCATCGGGCAGATAAAAACAATCTATTACTCATTATGCAATTTTATTGAGAGTGGCTGTCCGGGTTTTGCGTATGGTAAACGGCCAAGCGGTTTTGTTGCATAATAACTATCAATACCATTACTACAAACTGTTTCTGCCTTGTGCAAATCAATAAAACCATCCGGCATTAACAGTCCATTCTTTAGTTGTATTGTGTGTATTTTACCGATTACCAGAAAAGTATCATTTATTTTTACAGGTACAATTTCCTGTAATGTCAAGCCATACCTGACAAGGCTTTCACCCACAAACGGTGCCGGAAAATTGTCTATATATAATGGGGTGAGTCCTACTTCTTCAAATTCTGAAACTCCATCAGGATATTTAGCACTTGCCTGGTGAGCCTTTTCCAGAAAAGAAGGGAGAATATGATTAATCGTATAAAACCCCGTAGACTCAATATTAGCTAGAGTATGTGGTGCCGCTTTTCTGGGTCGGTTTATATAACCAATCAGGGCAGGATCTGACCCCATATGAACAATACTGCTGAATACCCCCAGGTTGGTTTGTCCATTTTGGTCAACCGTCCCCAACAAACTAACTGACTTAAACCCCGTAAGGCTGTTTATTAAATTAGCCCGGTAAAAACGCTCCCAGGACTGAATTTCTGATTGAGTGTAAAATAACATTAAAAGAAATTAGTATAACCATCAAACAAAATCCATGGAAAAATGTTCTACACAATCGTAAATGTATTTCATGGTCTTTATGAATCATTTGTTCCACTGAATACATTAATAAAAAATAAATTAAAAAAGCTATGTTCTCCAAATTTAAAGTATCAGAGATATTAATAATTATCCTGGTCGTTGTATTGATTTTCGTTTCGGAGTATAATTATGTAGTTCTTAAAGATCCGATGAGAGCTATTTTCATAGGATTATGGCCTCCTACCATACTAGGATTATTGATCTACTTTAACTTAAAAAGAAAATAATCATGAATATGGAAAATCAGGATTTAATTTTATTAACAACCATTGTTGTTATACTTTTCATGGTATTTATTCTTGCCACCTTTAAGGAAATTATTGAAGAGACAAAGAAACCATTTGCTGGTGGAAAAGAGAGAGGCCCCCGTGCTGATATGATGCATTTTATAGGCAAACTTTTCTCAGATGACCGAATTGAATTTAAGGAGAAGAAAGAAATTATAGATAGTATCAAGAAAAAAATTGATGAACTTGAAATTAATGATACTAAAAAAACTGGCCAATAATAGTTGATATTCCACCATGCAAAACAATCCTAAGACAAAAGCCTTTTTAATCATTGGGGGTTCTACTGGAATAGGCAATAATCTGGCACACCAGTTAGCAGTTAAAAACCGGGTACATGCTACCTATAATAAGCATACACCGACTACCACGGATAATGATCGTTTAAGTTTTCATTATTGTAATGTCTTAGAAGAACAATCTGATTTTAGTTACTTGCCGGAAAACCTGCATGGCATAGTTTATTGCCCCGGAAGTATCAACCTTAAACCATTTGCCCGCATTCAACCGGAAGATTTTATCAATGATTACCGGTTAAATGTTACTGGCGCAGTTAAGATCATACAACAACTACTACCAAAATTATTATCGGCAGGTAATGCTGCTATTGTTCTGTTTTCAACTGTGGCTGTACAACAGGGATTTAATTTTCACAGTATGGTAGCAGCGTCAAAAGGTGCGGTAGAAGGATTAACAAAAGCATTAGCAGCAGAATTGGCGCCAACAATAAGCGTTAATTGTATCGCACCATCTATCACAGAAACTCCGCTCAGCTCTTCATTATTAAATACAGATGCAAAGAAAGAGGCGAATGCATCCCTGCATCCGCTGTAAAGAGTCGGGAACCCGGCAGACATTGCCAATATGGTTTCTTTTCTATTGTCTGATGAAGCTTCCAGGATAACAAGTCAAATTCTTGCTGTTGATGGGGGCATGTCCACAATAAAATTACATAAGAGTTAGCTGGGAGTTTTCAATATTCCCTGCCTTATAAGGATGATTAAGACTTTTTGCCACCAATACCTGGAAAATATTATTACTCTTGTCGAGAAAAGTTTACTGTTTTAGTGAAAATAAGTAAACAATAATCAATTAATAAGTTAATACAACCATTACAGATCAGATTTGTTATAATCTGAAATAGCAACATGAATTTTCCCACCATATACAAGGATATAATAGATAGAATTGAATCTGTCAATCCCCTGGCTTATGCCAAAACAAGAAACCACGTTGATGGTGCAGTAACCTACCTGTCTCCTTATATTTCCAGAGGGGTAATTTCTGCAAAACAAATTCTGGAAATACTATTTGACAAAGGATATATAACCGGGCAGGTAGAAAAAATTATGCAGGAACTTGCCTGGAGAGAATATTTTCAACGGGTGTGGCAGTATATGGAAGATGACATCTTTGATGACATCCGGCTTTGCTACAACGGCATTCAGCACCGGAATATTCCAACCGCTATTGTTGATGCAAATACCGGCATTCATTCGATTGATGAAGCAATAAGGAATTTATATGCTACAGGGTATATGCACAACCATCTCCGGATGTATGTTGCCAGTATCACCTGCAACATAGGCAAATCAAACTGGCATTTGCCTTCGCAATGGTTGTATTATCATTTGCTGGATGGCGATCTTGCCAGTAATGCCTGCAGTTGGCAATGGGTTACCGGAAATTTTTCTTCCCGGCAATATTTTTGTAACCAGGAAAACATAAATGCATATACCAACAGCACACAAAATCAAACTTTTCTTGATAAAAGCTATGATGAATTACCGGGTATGAAAGTTCCCGAAATATTAAAAAATAATTTACCCCTTACACTGCAAACAATATTGCCCCAAAAAGTAAAGCCGATGGTGGACACTTCCTTACCATTGGTTATGTATACATCGTATAATCTTGACCCTTTATGGAAACAGGATATAAAGGCGAACCGAATTTTGCTTTTAGAGCTTTCACATTTTGAACAATATCCGGTTAGTGAAAAAGTGATAAATTTTATTCTTGATCTTGCAAAAAATATCGATGGTCTTCAGATATACTCCGGAGAAGTCAAAGAAATACCAGGATTAAGCAATGTACCTGCTATTTATTCAAAAGAACATCCCCTGACTAAACATTTTCCCGGAATAAAAGAAGAAAGAGACTGGATGTTCCCTGAAACAAAAGGCCTTTATAATTCCTTCTTCAGCTACTGGAAAAAATGCCAGAAAAATAATTATAGTGCAGATAAAAAGATTTATGCATTAGCAGTTGCTTAACGCCCCATAATATTTACTTCTGGCTCAAGAATGTCTCCCTGCCTGGGTAATGCCTGTGATTAAATGCAAAAATCAGCAAGGAATGTGATTAAGAATAGCTCCTGGTTTGTCTTTCCGCTGTATTAGCCAGCATATCCGTTTATTCTAATGCAGATCAACAAGGGAGAAAATATTATTTCTTCAATGTGTAGTAGGTCCATGCAGCGCCTAACAAATCAACAGCACCAATACCAATTAATATAGGAGAAATATACTTTAATAATACAAAGGTGGTAAACACAATAAAAACAAAAATCCGTGTAGGCACCGTCAGCTTAAAAAAAGAAACATTATTCTGAACACCGGGACGGTGATAATAAAAGCCTAAACAAAAAGCCAGAACGCCAACAATAAGAATCCATACTTCATTTGTTTCGGGCTACTGTAATGTTTGAAGGAACATATTGAGAACAGCAATAAGTGTAAGTCCGACTACATACAAATAAAATCCAAAATAGCAAACAGAACACGCAGCAGGTGTCATGGTAGTTGGTTTTATAGTTTAATATATCTATTATTTGATAACTACCAGGGAAAGAAAGAAGAAGCCTTTTCCTGCAGCCAAGTTTCGTGCCTCACGAACCTGTTATGTCACTTTTTTTGTTATTCGGTTGCGTGGGGATCCCGCATGATGTGGGACGGGCACGCAACCGTGCGACCTTCATTCACTTTTACGGAAACGAAATACAATTCTGCATTTGTTATTAAATAACTAAACACAGAACCCCATGGTATGAGGCAGAGCCAGACGGGTAGCATTCCAACAAAGCAAAATATAAAAGATGCCTTGATGCAGCCAAGATTCGTGTCCATACGAACCTGTTGTATCATTTGTTTCGAAATACAGTTGCGTGAGACACTCAACCGGGCTTCACTTACGAGCACGAAATCCAATGCAATGGAGCTATAGTTCTTGAGTACAATTTCACTTGTTAATAATAATATCATACCGGATAATGATACCCGTCACCTTAAAAAAATTACATTACCCCTACATTTAACCCAAACATTATATCCCTCTTTATGACGCCAGTAGCTATTAATGAAATAAAACAACAACTGGATGAATTTGAAATTAAAATGCTTCGGGTTACAGAAATCTTCGAATCCCGTTTTAAAAAAATTCATAGTAAACAGCTGCCCGCAGCCAAAAACCTTTTGCATTATTCTGTTTTAAGAAATGAAGATGTACGTGAATTACAGGATAAACTTCATATCCTCGGACTCTCTTCGCTTGCCAGTTCAGAGAGTCATATTCACAGCCAGCTTCAATCTATACTCCAGCGCTTAGGAAAAAAATACAGTGAGCAGGAACTGGAACCATGCGACTACGAATTCAGCAAAAAAGAAATTTTCAACAAGAGTAAATTACTTTTTGGTGAAAAGACAGACCCGCTTATTCCTTTTATCATGGTAACATTCGATACTTCGTTTGTAGAAAACTATGCGCTTATTAAAACCCTTTTACAGAATGGAATGAATGTGGCACGTATTAACTGTGCTCATGATGATGAAGCTATCTGGTCACGCATGATTCATTTATTAAAAAGAGCCTGCCGTTATACAGGGCTTACTTGCAAAATCTATATGGATCTTGGCGGCCCAAAAATCAGGACACATCTATTGACGAAGGGAAGAAAAAAAGGTAAAGTAAAAATAAAAGAAGGCGAAATAATCTGGCTGGCTGATACTGCAGAAGGATTTTCGGATGAGGATATTGTCATCAGCGCAAACGAGCCCGGTATCATTGCCAATTTAAAAAAAAATGACAGGGTATATATTGATGACGGGATGATTAAAGGAGTGATTGAAAAAATAAAAAAAGATAAAGCTGCGATACGGATTGTCCGTGTTTCATCCGGTAAGCATTTGATTAAAGAAGATAAAGGAATTAATTTTCCAGATTCAGAACTCTCTATTCCATCATTAACTGAATTTGACAAAGCCTGTTTACCTTTTATATGTGAGCATGCCGACCTTGTTGGATATTCTTTTGTTAGCCACCCGTCTGATCTGGCAGCTTTGCAGGAGTTAATGAAAACGTATTTATCAAAACCACCGGCTATCATTATAAAAATTGAAACTCCGGAAGCGGTGAAAAATCTTCCCGGCTTATTATTCCAGGGTATGCAGCAGAAAGTTTTTGGTGTTATGATTGCACGGGGCGATCTGGCCGTAGAAATTGGTTTTGAAAGAACGGGTGAAATACAGGAAGAAATTCTCTGGATATGTGAAGCAGCTCATGTGCCCGTTGTATGGGCCACACAGGTTTTAGAAAATCTGAACAAGTTTGGTATGGCCACCCGATCAGAAATAACAGATGCTGCACATGCAGCAATGGCAGAATGTGTCATGATAAATAAAGGCGACCATACGATTGAAGTAATCGAAACGCTACATGACATACTGCATCGTATCGGCGGTCATCATATAAAAAAACGATTCACCTTCCGGCCACTGAGTATTGTAAAAGAATTTTTAAATAAACATGAAGCACCCATTATCGCAGACAATGAAACTTATACTTAGCTTAAATTTTCCACATCAGGTTATTAAATTATGAACCCCGGATTAAGCCAATGTTAGTACTAACAGGTTTTGGCTGCTTATCCACAGTTTTTTCCGAATTTCATCAACGTGCAGTGTACCTTTGAAATGCTGAATTATGTATAAAGTTATTTCATACCAGGTTGCTGAATCCATTGATATTAAAAGTGTAAAGAACAGCTTAAAATTAAAACTATGTTACAACGATTCCAGTGAACTCTTTTATGAAACCGGCGCTGAGCAATACGTTTATATTTTTAAATATGGTGTGGTGAGTTTTTTAAATTATGAAACGCCTGCTATATCTTCTTTCCTCGGAGTTATAGGTGCCCAATGCAGAAATTTATTTCCCGAAGCGATGAATGATGAATTCCTGGTTCAAACCGGGGCGCCGGAAAATAAAATAAGCCACAATAAAGTTGAAATGATAAATGCTGACCGTGAAGCATTACGCATGATTATGCTGAATGTATCGCAATCAGTAGCGCTGGATTATTATTCAGCTCAAACCGATAAGCTGCTGGAAGAAACCAATTACCATACCCAGTTGCTGGCAAAAAAAGGTCGGCTTGTCATTTCCGGATATAACCTGAGAAAGTTTATCGGTAATACTTTATTACTCAAAAACCGGATTACTGAAAATCTATACATTTTTGATTCGCCACCGGAAACCTGGGAAAATGAACAGCTGGATAAACTGCACAACGGATTAATAAAAAATTTTGATTTGCAGCAACGGTTCCGCAATGTTTCGGACGGCCTGGGTATTGTAAAAGAAAATCTCGAACTGTTTAAAGATTTACTGCAGACCCGTAACAGTACCGTACTGGAATGGATCGTTATTGCATTAATTGCAATAGAAGTAATTAATTTCCTGATTGAAAAATTCTTATAACCAAATGATGCAGTGATGCATCTCTCCACGAATCACTCAATTAAAATATCTCCCACAAAACGTAAAGGAGAAGTAAACTAATTCATTGAACCGGGAACTTTTTCGCCTGATTTTTTTTGCCAGTCAAATTCAAATAAAAGGGAAAGCTGAAAAAAATTTTTTCCTGTTTCGTCATTAAGTTTGTTATCAAACTGGCGAATGTATCCGGCCTGCATTGCAAACAGTTCAGAAAATTCATATCCTCCTCCCAGGAAAAGCCGGTTACGTTCAAAGTAGGGTGCTTTATCAGAAAAAAATATTTCATCATAAAGACTGAGATAAAAAGTTTTTCTTTTTACCTCGTGATTATTAAGTGGGATAGTTGTGTTAAAACGATACCTGAAGCGGTTCTTAAAACCATAGGACGTAAATCTTTGTTCTGCACGGTATCTATGTTCAATTTTAAATCGATCCAGGTATTGATTCAGGCTTACTTGTTCCCAGCTCCTTATTTCATCATTCAGTTTTGGGGTTACGAAATTTCCTCCTTCAGAATACGTATCAAAGTCGCCAAATCCAACAGCGGCTGTAAAATTTTTTTTGAAGGAATAACTTGCTCCACCTTTTAATTCATAGTAATGAAAATTGCGATAAAAACTTAATGAGCGGATCTGGAATTCACCAAATACTGTCCATTTTTGAGACAAATCAAGTTTTGCATTTATAACTGTCCAGCTGCCTGGTTGAGCATTACAAGCTGTGGCCAATAAAACTATCATTGCAGAAAGAATCAGGTTCATACTGCAACATAAGTAAAGAAAATAAAAAGTTCAGATTTGGTAATTAAAAATTAATATACCCATACTCCATTAAAATTTTCCAACTCTTTCACCACTAACGTTAAAAATGCAGATCCAGAACGGACACGAAACAGTACTGAAATTTATGTCTTACCGAACCTGCTGCATCATTTGTTTCGAAATTCGGTTGCTTGGAGATCCCGAAATAATCGGGACAGGTTACGCAACCTGACATCACTTACATATCTGCTTGCCGAAAGCAGGTACGAATCAAGGCTGAGAACTAAACTAATAAAAGTGCATTCATTATTTTATTATTACAAGCAACGAAAACTTTACTGCACTTTTTTCATTTCTTTCCATCGTTGATCTAAGAATACTGACGATGGATCAAAATTGGGATTATCGCTCATAATAAAACTGCTGCCATCACTTCTGCTCCATGCATGATTGTATCCTGAACTTAATTCTATTTTTCCTGTTTCATCCCGGTAGTTTTCAACTTCACGGATCGCTTTTACAAAATTGGTATGACTGCGATCCTGCGATTGCTGCGAAGCTTCCCAACTGCGCATATTAGCGTCCATATTATTCAGGTTCTGTTGTCCTTTTTTTATGGCGTCATTCCCAATTTGCCTTGTTTGTTCATCCATCATCCGGATTTTTCCGATATGTGCAATTTGCTTTTGCTGTCGTACATCAAGCCAAAAATTATCTACCGCATTTTTCCAGGCATCGTTGGTTCGTATGCTGCTCATTATCAGACTCAGCAAATTGGGAGCTTTATCGCTTTCTGAAGCCGGATACATAAATACAATTCGTTCTGATGCCACGCTTGTATAAATTTTATTGTACGTACCATTATATACATTGGGAATAAACGTTTCAATGATATTAACGCCACATATTACAATAGCCTGCGAACCATTCGTCCATTTTACTTTTGCATAAATGCTGCTTGGGTAAAAATTTATCTGGCTTGCACCATAACGCATCAGCTCCTGTCTTGCTTTTTCATTGCTTTGCTGCAGCGATTGCGATCCTCCTGTATTTTCATTTACACTAATCACTTCAGGGTTGCCCAGTTCATTCGGTGCAAATACATTTTTGAAATAGGCTTCTGCATTCATTGGCTGGCCATACGAACAATATGGGGAGTTACCATTCTGCTGGTTAAATTGTCCCTGCTGTTGATTATCAGAAAAGCTCCACATAGAATTGGGTAACATTTCAAAAATAAATTTACCATCGGCCGAAACGGCTTTAACGCCCTGATTAATTCCTGCACAGGCGGTTCCAGGTTGGTTCCATATTATACCGCCATCAAATTTCCAGTTCTTTGGAATTAAAATACTGAATGCTTCTACCGGTTGATTAAATCCAACCTTATCCATAACTCTTGCCCTAACGAATTCAGTATAATCTTTTCCTTCCGTAAATTTTGACTGGGCCGTTTTTGTTTTATCAGAATTTGTTTTATCAGAAATTTTTGTGCCGGGGTTGGGGTTGCCCTGGCTGTTACAGCTTGTTACACTTCCTAAAATTGCTGCATTGATAAAAAGAAGTGAGAAAATATAATTTTTCATACTTTTTATTTTAAAGTTAATATTTTTTTGTTTCCTGATATATATAAAATTCTATTTTTATAAACCTGTTTAAACAACCGGTGATTTGCTGTTTTACTTTGGACAATCCAGTTTTGCTGCATATTTACTCCAGTTATCAAAACAATCAATCCGTATTGCGGTATTACCATTGAGTGAAATCCAACTCAGCTTAATAAAAATAATATCCTTTTTGGGAAGTTTTAATTCATAATAATAATAGCCTGACAAAATTTTTGCATCACAGCTTTTCAGCAGTTTTGCTGTAAAAGTTTTTTTGCCGAGCACACTGTCAATAATAAACTTTGGCTGTATCTCGTTGCTGGGTGAACTGATGATGCTGAAAGAAGTATATCCCATCCTTGGCCCCTTCAGCATGATATTCCACTTAACAGGCTGGGTGGCATGCATGAAGCTTTTACCTTTTATAGTAATAT
>JANOFP010000095.1:0-8012 GCA_031413675.1 Bacteroidota bacterium | reverse complement strand
GCATATAACTCATTTACATATTTAGTAACTGCATACGGCGATAAAGGATTGCCAATTACATGTTCAACTTTTGGTAGTCCGGGATGATCGCCGTAGGTGGAAGAACTTGCTGCATAAACTGTTCTCTTAATTTTTTTTTCTTTTGCAGCAGTAAAAATATTTAAAGTGCCGGTGATATTTACATCGTTTGTAGTAAGCGGATCGTTGATCGATCGGGGAACAGAACCCAATGCTGCCTGGTGAGATATATAATTTATATGATCACATGCCAGAAGACAAGTATTATAATCTCGAATATCGCCTTCGGTAAATTGAAAGCGTTTGTCTTCAAAGAATGGTTCAATATTTTTTAATGAGCCTGTTGCAAGATTATCAAGCACTCTTACCAACGAAATGGTTTTATCTTTTAATAATTCTTCAACAAGGTTTGAGCCTATAAAACCTGCACCGCCTGTTACTAAAATTTGCATTAAAATTAACTCAGTTATTTTTTTCTAAATACTTTTTTTATATCAAGTGCGGTAAGCAATCTGTCAAGAAATGACCCTCTTGGTGTTTCTTCTTCATAGTAACCGTAACCGGATCCGTAGCCATAGCCATAACCATAACGTCCGTAACCATAATAACCATAACCGGGTTTGATTTTTACATCGTTGATGATAATTGAAACCCTTGGTAATTTTTTTTGTTGATAAAATTCATCAATCAATACAACTTGTTTTTTAAAGGTATGCCCTTGTCTTACGATATACAATGTACAATCTGCATACTTAGCCAGGGTTTGAGCATCGCTTACCATTCCAACCGGAGCCGTATCAATTATCACTACATCAAAATTATTTTTAAGCCAGCCAAATAATTCATCAACTTTCTCGCTTAGTAAAAGTTCAGAAGGGTTTGGTGGAATAGGACCGCAGGGCAACACATACAGGTTTTCGTAATCGCTTATTTGAATCGGCAGGTCTTCAATCTTCGCTTTACCAACCAAAAAATTAGTTATACCCGGTTTTTTTGAAATTTCCAATGAAGAAAGAATTTTTGGCTTCCGAATATCAAACTCAAGTACAATCGTTTTTTTACCTGCCAATGATAATACAGCGCCTAAGTTGGTACTTACAAATGATTTTCCCTCGCCACTAAATGAAGAGGATACAAGGATAACTGATTTATCTGCTTTGCCAAGTATATACTGCAGATTCGATCGTATGATACGGAACTGCTCTGCAACCATTTTACGTGTTGTTTTTGTAACCACCAATGCTTTATCTGAATAGGAATGACCAATTTCTCCAAGTATAGGTGCCGGTGTAATTTTTTCAATATCGAATCTTGTTGAAATTTTGTCATTGATCACCTCCTTAATAAAAACAAACATCGCAGGTATTCCCAATCCCAATAAGATTGCAAGTATTTGAATCGCTCTGCGATTCGGTTTTACCGGGACAGCGGAACCAATCGCTTTATTTAAAATTTTTGAATTAGATATCTGTGATGCTCTTGAAATAGATGTTTCTTCTTCCTTTTTTTTCAATACATCATAAATCTCCTGTTTTACCTGCATTTGTCTTTCTATTTCAAGCAGCTCTTTTGTTTTTTCCGGAAATAATTTTAATTGAGATTGAGCTGTATTGTTTTGTCTTCTATATTCTGCTACCTGCGAGTTTATTTCGTTTTTTATATTTCTAAGTGCCTCCAGTAAACTTTTTCGAAGCTCTTCTATATCTTTTTCTTTTTGCTTTATAACAGGATGCTGTGCGGTCATACCCCCTTCCAATTGATTTTTTCTTTCTTGCTGCATCGCATTATAAGAAGCTACTAAGGAGTTTAACGTAAAATCAATAATTCCAAGTGAGCTTGGAACAAGATCAAATTCATTTTTTTTGTTTTTAAGATACCCATCGATCAAATCGGCAGCATTTGCTTTGGTCATCTGGTCAACAATCAATTTATCAGTTTCAGTAATTGTATTGAAAAAATTGCCTGACTGTCTCTCTAAATCTATTAACCCGCTTTTTTGACGTAAGGTCAATAATCGTGTTTGAATTTGGTCAATTTCAATATCTAATGTATCGAGTCGTTCTCTAATAAAACGGATTGCCCGTTCAGACTGAATATTTTTTTCCTGGATAGTTACAGAATCATATTCCACCATTGCAGAATTTATTACATCAGCGCCTAATTGTTCATTGGAAGTAAGCATGCTAAGATTCAATATACCGGTTCCAAGAGATTTGGGCTGCACTGTAAGTGAGTTTGCGAAGCTGTTTGCGGTAGCAGTTACCGGTTGCCAAATAATATCATACTCATTTCCAATACCAAAATTCGCATTTCTAACAATTCTGAATAGCCCATAAGGATTTGCAAAATTATCGTTGAGCTTAAACTCAGTTTTACTATTGTTCACTTTAAATTTATCATTACTTCCAAATCGTATATTTAAAGTAAATGCCTTGCTGGAATCTTTTATCAAAAGTGGGATAAGAGAAATAGCACATTGTTTATAAACGTTAGGAGTTTTAATTTTCCCAATTGCATAATAACTTATGTTAACACCAAGTTTTATCACGACTCTTTCCATTAGGGGCCGCGATTTTAAAACTTCTATCTCACTCTGTATGTTAAGTGTTTTGTTATTTAAAAAGATATCATCATACTTATCTGACCTTCCACCTTGCGGTTCGCTTTTAATATGCATGGAGCCTGTAACATTGTAATAGGGAGTGGCATAACGCAGATATATATATGCTGAGAATAATGCAAAAGCTACCGATAAAATAAATACAGGTAAAAAGCGTACATATTTATAAAACAGATCTTTCAGACTCAGACTGAAAAGTTCGCTTTTACCGGCGTTCGTAGCCGGCTGAATTATGTTCCCATTAGAATTATCAGACATGAATTTTTTTTCTTGATTAATTGCTGTTGAAGATTCTGTCGTAAATAAAAACAAGGCTGGTAATAAGACCAATTGCTGCTGTTATTTTTTGCCATTTTACCTGATCCTCTACCCGGTTTTTGGATTTGGTTGGCTCAACAAGTATTACATCATTTTGCATAAGATGATAATAGGGTGAGTCAAACAGTTCATTAGAAGATAAATTTACTGTGCCGAATTCTCTTGTGCCATCTATTTCACGAATTACCCGTACGGTTTCTTTTTTTCCAAACTGTGTAATACCCCCTGCAAGTCCAATTGCTTCAAGAATATTTAATTTCTCTCCGGGAATATTTATTACTCCTTCCTTATTTACTTCGCCTATAAAAGTTATCTTGTAATTTAACCAACGGATGATTACCGATGGGTTTTTAAGCACCTGGTCCTGATCGCCTAACTTCTTTTTTATAAAATCTTCTAATTGTAGTTTGGTCATTCCTTCAACTCTTATTTTTCCAATTCCAGGGTATTCAATATCACCATTTACATCTACCAGATAGCCATTAACATTGCTACCGGTAGTGGACAAATTATAGGGTGCATCCACTTTTTCTTTATCCAAGGCCTGGCTATAAACCTGAATAGCAAGTAAATCGTTTTTTTGAATTTTTAATTCAGGAATTTTTACTACATTTTTTATTGTGGTGTCTCGCATTTGCTCCAAATATTGAGGAGCTCTTTTCTGTGTACCGCAGGAGGTAATGAGTGCGGATATAAACAGAAATAAAATCAGATGTTGGAATTTCATTGATACTTATTATTAAAGTTGAAGCCGTTTCTTATAGCTTCATTGATTTTGGTTTTAACTAAATCGAAGATAATTTAGTTCTTTCAATATGAGCAACTAAAATATATCCAAGACTGTCAATTGCCACTTTCACCGTTTTTTGTCTCAGCGTTACAATCTTTCCCTGTTGATCCATCAATGGACCACCAGTTATTACTACCCGTTGATTTATTTTTAAATCCATTGCTTTCACTTCCACATTTTCATACTCATCTAAAAACCGCTTGATAGCTATTATTTCCTTTTCTTTAATCACGGCTGGCTTTCCATTCCAATAAACAAAATTGATAACGCCGTTTGTCATTCTCACATTTGTTCTTTCATCTTCATTCACTTTCACAAAAACATAAGATTTAAAAAGGGGTTCTTCTACCGTTTTTATCCGATCACTCCAACGTCTTCTTATTTTATTGAGCGGACAATAACTCACTACGCCTTTTTCATTTAAAAGCCTATTTACTTTTTTTTCCCAACGAGGTCTGGTATAAATGGCAAGCCATTTTGGATTTGGCATACTAAGTTTCAAGGAAAGCTTCGCCATCTCAGTTACATAAAAAATTTTATAGAACTGGTTATCAATGGCATTGAGTAATAAAAAATCAATAACAGTTACCTGTTATTTTATGTTTGCAAATATACGTGGAAATGTAAGTGGGGGATTAAGTAAAAGAACAGATTCTGAACGAATTGTCCCCAAGAGTTAATAACTAAGAATTGATTTTTACAAGCTTATCAACTAACTTGTATTCCCCCCCTGTTGATGGACAAATTGCCCTACCTGATTCATCAAATACTAATTTATTTCCATTGATGCTTACCCAGCCTACCTGACTTGCAGGATTGCCAACCATCAATGCAAAATCTGGTACATTATTTATTACTACCGCGCCAGCTCCTATTAAAGAATAAGTTCCAATTTCAATGCCGCAAAGTATTGTAGCATTTGCCCCAATCGTTGCTCCTTTTTTTACCCGTGTTTTTCTAAATTCATTTTTCCGTTCAATAAAACTTCGGGGATTCATCACATTTGTAAATACAACAGATGGCCCTATAAAAACATCATCTTCTATATTTACTCCATTGTAAACTGAAACATTGTTTTGAATTTTTACTCCATTACCTATAACAACATTATTATCTATAAAAACATTTTGACCAAGAATGCAGTTTTCGCCAATGCTACACAAGGGCATCAGATGAGAGAAGTGCCAGATCTTAGTTCCCTTACCAATTAACGCACCTTCATCAATAACAGAACTGGGATGAATAAAAATATTTTTACCTGTCATTTTACAAAAATGGTCTTTTGTATTCATTATGCCAACGGGTTTTGTTACATTTAAAAAAAATATCATGGTTCCCAATCAGCGTTATTATTCATTAGATGTATTCCGCGGGGCTACAGTATGCCTCATGATATTAGTAAATAACCCCGGAACATGGTCACATATTTTTGACCCGCTGGAACATGCACCCTGGCATGGATTGACACCAACCGATCTGGTATTTCCCTTTTTTCTTTTCGCAGTAGGCAACGCACTTTCTTTTGTAATGCCAAAATTGGAAGTGGGTGGTGATATTGCCTTTTGGAAAAAAATTTTAAAACGAACAGCTTTAATTTTTTTAATCGGGTTGTTTTTAAATTGGTGGCCATTTATGAAATGGAATGATGGCGAATTAATATTTCGAAATTGGGTTGATCCAAATAATCCGCAAAGCGGAGTTCGGATTTTTGGTGTACTACAAAGAATTGCACTTTGTTATTTTTTTGCCGCTGTTATTATTTATTATTTAAAACCCCGTAAAGCCTTTTTGGCAAGTTTAATTTTGTTACTACTGTACTGGGTACTTTGTATTACCGGCAATCCATCTGACCCTTATAGTATGAGTGGTTGGTTTGGTACCGATATAGATAAAAAAATTGTTGGAATTGCACACCTATACAAAGGGGAAGGTATTCCTTTCGATCCGGAAGGATTGATGAGCACAATTCCTGCTATTGTTCAGGTAATATTTGGTTATTTAGTTGGGGATTATATTCAGAAAAAAAGTAAGACTCCTGATAAACAACATTCCGGTTTGGAAAAATCAAGTGCCAGTTTTATGGGACCGTATCCAATGCTGACAGGTTTGTTTGTTATTGGTATTGCATTACTCGTTACCGGTTACTGTTGGAATATGGTTTTTCCAATCAATAAAAAAATATGGACAAGTTCTTATACCGTTTTTACAACTGGTCTTGCAATACTTGTTATTGGTGTAATGATATTTATGATTGAGGTTAACAATATTAAAGGCTGGCTAAGCAGATTCTTTGATGTATTTGGGAAAAATGCGTTGTTTGTTTTTGCCTTGAGTGCTTTTTTACCAAAAGGTCTTGGGTTAATAAAATTGGAAGATGGAGTGACTCCCTGGAATTTTCTATACAAAAAATTATTTGTTCATATACTGCCTAACAAACCAGAAGTAGGATCCTTATTTTTTGCTTTAGCAGTTATTAGTTTTATGTGGCTTATTTGTTACTGGATGGATAAGAAAAAAATCTATATAAAAGTATGATGAGTTGAATTGTTAATAATGAATAGAAAGACAAAACTATCTTAAAGAGGCTGTCTCAAAAGTGAAAAATTTAAACACAGAGTTACAGAGTGTTTGAGTTTCACAGAGAAAGTAAAATTGGAAATGAATCCTCTGTGCAACTCTGCTTCTCAGTGTTTCTGTGTTGAAAAAACTTTTGAGACAGCCTCTTTAATTTTTCCCTATCAATTGTTGTGAAGTAGTAGTTGACAATTCAACTTTTTGATCATGCTTCACTTCTTCAAACAATACATCAACTCTCAAAGCTTTTAATCCAACCACCCCCTGCAGTTCTTCCAGATCATGATGTTCTGTTCCGGGTTTTAAAAGATTTTGATTTTGTAAGAATTCTATATACTCCATATACTCTTCAGCTTCTTTTGCCGTAGCATAAACAATTGCAATTTTTCCGGGCTGAGTTAGTCGTTCGTTGGTATCTTTTATCCGTACTTTATCTATTCTTTTTTTTACTATTTCGTAGCGAACATTATAGGCGCCATCCACATCAAATTTTCGTTCTGCCGTACGAAAACTTATGGATAGCGATTGTGCATGTGAAAGAATTAATTGTGTTGTTTGCAACGGATGACTGAGTTGTGCTTCTAATTTATGCGTAAGTCTTGCCGCTTTTATCATCATACTCAGTTGCCACATTTTTAAATTGCGCAGGTATATCTCATCAAATTTTTTTCGTGGCGAAATCGATTGCCCCATATAAATATTAAAATCAACACCATCGGTAACATATCTTTCAAAATAGTGCGGATACACTTTTTGTGCCGCAGCTTCTTCTTTATCTATAAAGCGGGCAAGGGTATCATTTATTTTTGAAATACTGTTTTCATAATCTTTACGATGATGATAAATAACTCCCAGTTGCGGATCTAATACTGCAAAATAATTTTCGACTTCCTTACTGATAGAATGATGCGTATTATGCAAATGATTAAAGATTGAACGAACCTGGTTATCTAAAAACTCACGAATAGAAGATTCTTCATCACTTAATAAAACATCAGAAGCTGATGCGATGAATTTATCTAATTTAAATTCAATTTCCTGCAATAAAGGAAATGGTTCGTCTGCCTGTGCTTTTACAATAACATTTCGTGCCATCTGCAACTGCTCTACCAAGTCCAGTTGAATAGAATGTGAACGTTCAGTAGATGAATTCCGAATATCAATAGCACCATATACCGGAAAAACATCTGCAAATGCAAGTCTTTCCATTTTTACATCCTCGTGTTGCTGTTGTTTTACGATATAGTTTAATGCAGCCTCAGTAAACCGCCATTCAACTGCTGGTTGTATTGCAGTGAACTGCTCTTTCACAACTTTGTCTATCTGATTATCGAGACCATCTGCACTTTTTTCCAATGCCAATGTAAATAAGGGTATTGCTGCTTCAATTTTATTGATATGCGTATGTTTTAGTTTCCCGGGAATATCAGAAGTTATTTCAAGTATACCAATCAATTCATTGTTTTGCTTTAGTGGACAAATTATTAAACTCCGAATTCCATCGGTATAGTAATATTGTAAATATTCAACTTCGGTTAAGTTTTTTTCATCCAGGGTTTCAAATACAACCGGTTTAGCATTATTTCTGAAGAGTAATTTGCAGCAATCGCTTATTTCATCTTTATCCGTAATTGAATGAAAGTGTTTAAACAAAAGGCTATTACTGTTATGCAAATCAGAATAAACATAATG
>JANOFP010000094.1:0-14013 GCA_031413675.1 Bacteroidota bacterium | reverse complement strand
CTCGACGCCAATGCCATCCGCGCCGTCAACCGCCATTCGCAGCTGGGCCTGAGCGAAGCGCCGATGCTGCTGATGGAGTTCCACGGCAGCGAGGCCAGCGTGGCCGAGCATACCCACAATTCTTTTGTCACTATATTTTTACTGTTGGTTTTCATTTCCATTCCCATTTGCTCCATTACACCCGTTGTTAGTTGGTTTCCTTTGTAGGTTATATTGGCTATTCCATTATTTATACCGGTGATTGTATAAGTTCCGGAATCTTTAGAACTCTGTTTTTCTGTTATAAAATTTGATGTATCTGTGAAACTATATCCGGCTTTCAATTCTTTATTTAGTAATGCAGGAATAAATATTTCAGTAGCAATTTGATTTTCTGTACTACTCACTTGTAAGATATTTAAACTGGACGTTTCGTTTTTATCCTGGCTCGTAATTTCGCCTTTGTTATTGATAGAAACACTTCTGACTTTGTTTATTAAATCATTCAATTCTTTTGCAAGTGGCCCCTTATTATCTTTTTTGTCGCTGTCAAAATTCATATTTTGACCCATCATGGATAGGTCCAGTTTCGTTTTAGTTAGGGTGGATTGTAAATCAAAGCCATCAGATTTTACAGCAAGTACTTCATAGAGTGTTGTACTTTTTGATTCAGCGTTGTTCTCCATAGTTTGCCCCATTACTTGTGCTGAGCTGGTTGTAGTCGTCGTCGTCTCCATAATGAATTTGTTTCCTTTTTGCACATCTATTTTTATTTGTTGAGCATAAACTGAAACTGAACTTAGGGAGAGTAATAATATAGCACTTGAAATATATTTTATCATCGTTTTCATTTTAATCAAAAATAAGGAAAATAAGAAGGGTCAATTTTATTATTGGCATTCATTTTTAAACTGCTGGTCCACCACTGCTTTTATTTCAAGATGAGCTCCGGCTCTTTCTTCACCCAATAAATTTTTTACAAAAACAATATAAGCATACCCTCTGCAAAAATCGATCATGGGCCAGGTGCCAAACAAACCCGGGCATGCCAACGCAGTTGCTACTTTTCCTACTTCGGGGGATTTTAGTGGGCTTTCCTTTTCTTCAATTACCCAACTACCGGAAGCATAATTAAAACCTTCAGCCGCTTTAGGTGCACTATGTATCTCATCCAGGTTTGTTTGTAGCTGCAGCATTGCTTCAACGGATTCTTCTGATATAATTTGTTTGCCTTTATATTTTCCTTTGTTTAGCAGCATGGTAAGAAATTTCATATAATCATCTGCAGTTGATTTGGCACCACCGCTTGGGTTTACAGCACCCATATCTATATTCGTAAAGCTTGTTTGCCGCATACCAATTGGTGCAAACAGTTTTATTTTTATAAGTTGGTCAAATTTTTTTTTCGTAACCACTTCCAGTATCCGTCCGGCTATATTTAATCCCATTCCATTATAACGGAATTCAGTTCCGGGCTTTGCCTGTATTTCCCGGGCAGCTATCGCATTCACTTCTTCTTCCAGCGAGGAATATCTTCTACGTTGCAGCAAATTTTTTAAGAGGCCGCCTTCTTCTTTTATCCCGGTCTTATGGCTCAGGCATTGCCGGATTGTGATATAGGATTTAAAATATTTTCCAAACTCAGGAATATAATTCACCACATTATCATCCAACGAAATTTTTCCTTCATCAACCAGGATCATTACTAAGGCTGCGGTAAGCCATTTACTGGCACTTGCAATAGGCGCAGCAGTTTTGCTTTTAAATTCACCCATTTCCTTTTTGTAAATAATCGTGTCTTTATTTGCTACCATCATCACCAGGTCTTTTCCAAGCAATTGTTGTTTTTGCTGAAGTATAACGTCAAGCTCCGCCCATTTGCCCTGAGCAGAAACTAAAACCGGGAACAGGATAATAAAAAGAATTTTCTGAGTCAGGACGAGAGTTTTCATTATTACACTTTAGTTAATTAAAATTATTTTTTCAGCAATTGACTTTAGTTCATCAATTGTTTTTTTATCTGTTGCTTCGAGCACTACAAAAAAATAGTTGGGATTAATTTCAGAACCAATTTTTAATCTATGTAGCCGTAATAAGTTTTTACTACTTCCGGTTACGAATTTTTGCCATTCTATCTGTTTGCCAAGCATTATTCCATTTTCATGTCCTGAATAGAGAGTTTGAGGTTTATAAAAGTTAACTGAATCAACAATATTAATTACGATGGAAGGTGCTTTCAGTATTTCGAGATCACTGATTTTACCTATAGCAAACAGACAATATTTTGAGATTAACGAATTATTGATGTAATAGTTTTTTGGACAGTTGAATGTAAGCGTTTCCCCATTTTGAAGAATGACCGGTATCTTTTTTTCGGTATTTATATCAACAGAACGAATTTGTTTTATTGAACGAATCATTTTAAATAGGAGAGAGTTGTAATAACCGAGATCATTTATTGCCTCAATATTCAGTGTTGTACTTAAATAATATACCAGACCTTCCTTTGAAAGTATGAAAATGCCTTTGTAAAACTTGACTTGATGGTTTTTATTTTTTCTGTTCGGTGTGTACACAACAATTTTCAAATTTGAATATGAAGTGATTTCGCTTACTTCTTTATCTAAACTGCTGGAATGTTGATTCAGCTTTAGATATATTAACACCGAAGTTTTGAAATCATCATTTGCGATCCTATGCATTTCGATGGAACTAATAGTTAGTAGTTCATCCCCTTTTTTTGAGTAAAGTGTATGATATATTCGTGAACTAAGTCCAGCATTAGAAGTATGCCTGTAGGCTACCGTATCATCATAAGAGTTTTTGGGCATTTTAATACTAAATAAACCCTCAAACAAGCGAAACTCCATATTTAGCCCCAAACTGTCGGGCTGTGCATTCAAACTATGAAAAAATAACAGTAACCAACAAATCAGGCTGCTTTTCAGGCAGGTCATCATAACTTTAAGTGACATAGTTTCTGAATTAAACCCGAATCTTCGGGATGGATTGTTATTTGATCTGATTGTAATAGTTATCAGCTAAAAATTATCTTCAAAGAAAAGAATTTTTAATGGCTGGTAAACTATTAATTTTTAATTATTAACTATTTATATGAATTTAGGAAATCTTACCATAAAAGCCGCCGAAGCATTTCAATCGGCACAACAATTTGCTTTCAATGCAAAAAATCCGAATATTGAGACGGAGCATTTGTTAAAAGCGTTGCTCGAACAGCAGGATTCAACTGTTGATTATTTATTAAAGAAAAATAATGTTACGGTAAATATCGTTGACAGTAAATTGGATGAACTCATTTCTAAATTACCAACTACAAGTGGCGATGCTGCTCAACAGGTAAGCCGCGATGCAAATAATGTATTGTTGCGGGCCGGTGCTGTACTAAAACAATTTAATGATGAGTTTGTAACTCCCGAACATTTATTATTAGCCATTGTACAAGGCAATGATAACGCTGCTAAATTGTTGAAAAATTCAGGGCTTACAGAAAAAGGATTGGTAACAGCAATTAAAGATTTACGAAAAGGTGAAACAGTAACTTCGCAAACGCAAAGTCAGGAGTACAATGCATTGAACAAATATGCAAAGAACCTGAATGAGATGGCAAGAAACGGAAAACTCGATCCGGTTATTGGCCGTGATGAAGAGATAAGACGAACATTACATATTCTAAGCCGTCGTTCTAAAAACAATCCAATTTTAGTTGGCGAACCGGGTGTGGGAAAAACAGCAATTGCCGAAGGCCTTGCTATGCGTATTGTAAATGGCGATGTACCGGAAAATTTAAAACCAAAAATTATTTATGCTTTGGATATGGGCTTGTTAATAGCCGGTGCAAAATACAAAGGTGAATTTGAAGAACGATTAAAAGCGGTAATAAAAGAAGTAAGTACAAGTGATGGTGAAATTATTTTATTCATAGATGAGATTCATACACTGGTTGGTGCAGGTGGTGGGGAAGGTGCAATGGACGCAGCCAATATTTTAAAACCGGCTTTGGCAAGAGGTGAATTAAGAGCAATCGGTGCAACTACATTAACTGAGTACCAAAAGTTTTTTGAAAAAGATAAAGCCCTTGAAAGAAGATTTCAGCGGATCATAATAGACGAACCCAATGTAGAAGATGCAATTTCAATTTTGCGTGGCTTGAAAGACCGGTATGAAACGCATCATCATGTTCGGATTAAAGATGATGCAATTATTGCTGCAGTTGAATTATCTAACCGATATATCACCGACCGTTTTTTGCCGGATAAAGCGATTGACTTAATTGATGAAAGTGCCGCAAAACTGCGTTTGGAAATGAACAGTATGCCGGAAGAATTAGATAAGTTAGACAGACAGATTCGTCAGTTGGAAATAGAACGTGAAGCGATCAAGAGAGAGAATGATGCAGTAAAACTAAAAGAATTGAATACGGAGATTGCAAATCTTTCTGTAACCCGGGATACGTACAAAGCAAAATGGAATCAGGAAAAGGAGTTGGTGGAAAAAGTACAGAATGCAAAAGCGGAAATTGAAAATTTAAAACAAAAAGCAGATCAGGCTGAGCGAAATGGTGAGTATGGATTGGTGGCGGAAATCCGTTACGGAAAAATAAAAGAGCAGGAGCAATTGATAATTGATATTACAAAGCAAATAAATGATAGTGGAGAGAAGCGATTGCTAAAGGAAGAAGTAGATGCAGAAGATATTGCAGAGAGTATTGCTAAAGCCACCGGCATACCCGTAAGTAAAATGCTGCAGAGTGATAAAGAAAAATTATTGAAGTTGGAAGATCACCTGCATGAACGTGTGGTAGGGCAAGATGAAGCAATTACTGCCGTAGCCGATGCTATACGAAGAAGCCGTGCCGGATTGCAGGATCCCAAAAAACCAATTGGCTCATTTATTTTTTTGGGAACAACCGGAGTTGGTAAAACTGAATTAGCAAAAGCATTAGCCGAATATTTATTTGATGATGAAAGTATGATGACTCGTATTGATATGAGTGAGTACCAGGAAAAACATACGGTCTCTCGCCTGGTTGGTGCACCTCCCGGTTATGTGGGATATGAAGAAGGCGGGCAATTGACCGAAGCAGTTCGACGGAAACCATATAGTGTTGTATTGCTCGATGAAATTGAAAAAGCCAATCCGGATGTTTGGAATGTTTTGCTACAGGTATTGGATGATGGCAGGCTTACTGATAATAAAGGCAGAGTAGTTAATTTCAGAAATGCAATTATCATTATGACAAGTAATATGGGTAGCCATATTATACAGGAAAATTTTGATTCGATTAATGAAAAAAATAAAGATGAAGTAGTGGAGAAAACAAAAGTAGAGGTGATGAGCCTTCTACGCCAAACCATTCGCCCCGAATTTTTAAACCGGGTTGATGAAATTATCATGTTCCAACCCCTGATGAAAAAAGAAATAGCGGGCATTGTAAAAATACAATTGAACAATTTAAAGCGGTTAGTTGCAGAAAGCGGAATACAATTGGAGTTTAGCGACTATGCTTTAGAATTTTTAGCGGAACAAGGCTATGACCCGCAGTTTGGCGCAAGACCACTGAAGCGTTTGATACAAAAAGAAATTGTAAATGCGTTGAGTAAAAAAATACTGGCTGGTGATGTAGATAAAACTAAGCCGGTGTTAGTTGATGTGTTTGGGAATACGGTGGTGTTCAGGAATGAAATACCTGAACCGATAGCTATCGGGTTGGAGAAGAATGGGAAGAAGAAGTAAATGCTATATTAAAAGTTCAATTTATTAAAAAGTAGTAAAGCATATAGTCATACTACTCATGAAAAATTTAGGTGAGTAATGAATTGGAGGACTCTTTTCAAAATGCCGCCCCGGCATTCGACCAACCTAAGCATACAAACTAATATTGAACAAAGAGAGAAGAAGTATTAAAGAAAGGTTTATTAATCGTTCGGCGGCAAGCAGAGCTTTGTGCAGGTGTTGAATTCGTATTCCGTCTGCTCACAATTTTACTTTATAAATCGTTTTGTTCTTGTCGCCAAACTTTTTAACGAGTTTTTCTTTTGCGGCAAATAGGATATCGCGGCTGGCAGTCGCAGACGAAATTGTTTTAAAATAGTTCATATAGGTTTTCCGGGTAAATTCATTTATTCCACTTGATAGGAATATGCGAATCCTGTCTGAACTGGAGATTGGGCCCGATCGTTCAGCAAGTAATTCATCTAAAGAATCACTTAAAATTTTAAGCATAAATTCAATGAAATAGGTTGATTCACCTTTTTTGTCGCTGGCGGACAGGGCTTGATAATATTTTTTTTGATTTTTACTTATTAAAGTTTCAAACGGCAAAAATTCAAATACTGAATATTGCTGCATTAATAGAAGCGTTTGCCAAAGCCTTCCCATTCTTCCATTACCATCAGCGAATGGATGAATAAACTCCATTTCATAATGCAGTACACAGCTTTTAATAAGAATTAGTTCATTGCTTTTTTTCAGATAATTGAATAAATCCTTCATTAAGAAAGAGACCTTACTTGCAGGGGGTGCTACATGAGTAATCTGCGACCCTTTCAGAATACCTACTCCGGAGTTTCGATATTGCCCTGCATTCTTTATTAAACCTTGCATTAAAATTTTATGAGCTGATAAAAAAGCCATTTCATTAAAAGGATTGAACGTATTTAGTTGCTTATATACTTCAATTGCATTTGAGACCTCTTTAATGTCTTTGGCAGGGCCGAGTACTCTTTTGTTTTCAAGTATTGCAGTTATTTGATCAATCGACAACGTGTTTCCTTCTACGGCTAAAGAGGCTTGAATTGTCCTGATCCTATTTCTTTTTCTTAACTCCGGCGATTGTTTAGTAAGAAAGGAAGCATTGACTTCTCCAATTTTATGAGAGACTTCACTAACTAATTTCAGAATTTCGCTTGTTAAATTATAGGGTGGCTTCATTTGATACTATCATTTGATACTATCAAAAGTACTGAAATCTTCCTGTATTATTGCGTACGTCGGTGCATTTACGATGACGGGGAATCGTTGTTGTGTCTGCCCAGCCGATGATGTACTAAAGAAACAAAAACTTTTTTTTCCGAAAAACTTAATTAGAAGAAATCCAACCTGAACCAAAGCTGAATAAAGAGATGCGGTTGAAGTTGAAATGTCCCGCCCCGCTAGTATAAATGCAATGTTGGTTGTAGGCTTATGCTAAACAAGTTTATAAAGAATTCATTTGATAAAAATAGCGCCACTTATAGTTAATTACAAATTGCTTTCCCTTGCAAGACAATTGAAATACCTTCTCCAAGAGATAGATTTCCATTGGGTAAACGGTAGAGTGGAAAAAATTTTTCCTGGCTTGTCGTGGGTTGATAATAAAGCCCTACGTTACCATTATACTTAGTGACTTTCCAGCTTCCAAATTCCTGCCAATTGTTTCTTTGCTCGTTTCCCAAGACAGTTTTTTTTACACTTTTTCCATAAAGTCCATAGTAACCTGAGGCGCAATAATGAATTTCTATAAAAAAATAAGTTCCATAAATAACCTCACCCTCTCTATAAGTAACCAGGAAATGATTGTTGTTGATAAACTTATTTACTTGAGCTTCTGTTGGAATAGATTGGGCGTTTGTGTTTAGTGTAAATGAGACAGACAAAGTAAAAATTATAAACAATAGCAAAAGAAAATATTTCATGACAAGTTCTTTTAAACTAAAATATATGCTTAATGAAGATAAAGTAATAAAACGAAATTCACAAAAATGCTATAAAGTATTAGGGAGTTTTGTAATGCTTACGAGCGGTGGGGCTTTATGCAGGTTGGGAATCGAAGTTCCGTCCGCCCATAACCGCCGCCAATTGAAAATATAAAGTTGAATTTAAGAACTTATGTTCAAATTTATTCGTCGAGCCGGTACAATAGCCTGGATATGCAATTAGCCGATGTTACAATGTCGAACCCAACTTGCATAAAACCCAATGTTATGTGCTGTTTTTTATTTCCATGCGTCACGTAAATGACGCCATTCTTTCCAAAATGTCAGGTAACCTTTTTTGTCAAAGTCGTCTGTTGGAATTGTCTTTGGTTTACTGTCTTTAAAAAATTGATCTACTTGGTCAGCGAAGTCAAGCACAATACTTTTATATGTGTCTTTGTCAATAGTTACTTCATATCCATTGTCTAAAACGTGTCTTACCCTGTTGTCTTTTGTGTGAATAATTTTCCAGTCAATTCCTGTGTCGCAACCTTGCACAATTACAGTTTCTTGATTGTCGTCAGCTATGAAAAAGTGTCCACAACAAGGCAGTAGTTGATTTGAATAGTCGTCTTTTTCATAGTCCTTTTCTATAGTCCTTAAAAGTGATAAAGCAGTAGAGCTTAAAGTCCAGTCACCAGTCACTTTGTCGGAAACAACTTTGTCGCCAATTTTTAAATATACGTGTCCGTGAGCACAAAGGTCAGTTGGGTCGTCAACGTACTTTATCCAATGAAGGTCTAATATTTTTATGTCAAATGTGTTGTCGGTCATTGCTTATTGTAGGCGGTCTTAAAATAGCACATAACACATAAATATACGTCATTACATACCCTTGTTCAAAAAAGTAAATCGTGATTTTCAATCTTTTGGCATTCGCCATCTTTATTGTAGTGTCGTCAATGACGTTTTTCAGTTTTGCTTCGCCATCTTCATTGCAGAAAACTTTCGTATTCTACTAGTCAATTTTTTGCCGTTGTTGGTATCTTTTCGAAAGAAGAATGCCCTTGTCATGCCTTCGGCAGATAAATTGGTTTGAGGAGTTGGTTTATACTTAGCTTACCAACAAAAACGAATCACATAGATTGTTCTTTTTTTTACTTTGGTGGTATAGGGCTCAATTACTTCATTTTAAAATTACTTTCTCACAACAAGATTCAATTTATTACCATCATGCGAAATCATTATCCAGCTGAAATAGTTGTTTTCTTCAACCGGTAACTCATCGGAGTTATTTTCTGTTTCATCTTTTAAAATTTCATTTACAGCGTCCAGGTATTTTTCACGTTCAGCTTTTGTAAGCGTAACAAGGCTACCTTTCTCTTCATAATGAAAATGGGTGGCAATAAATCTTTTTACATGCATTCTTGTTTCTCTTGGTAAAAAATTCTGCAGTTTCCAGAAATCACGGCTGCCTGATTTTTTTATGGCTTTATAAACGGTACCGGCACCGCTATTATAGGCAGCTATTACCAGTAACCAGTCATCAAACTGTTTGTATAATGCCTTTAAATATTTAGCAGCGGCTACCGTACTCATATACGTGTATCTTCTTTCATCTGTCTTACCACTTATTTTCAATCCGAGAATTCTTGCAGTGGCTGGCATCAGTTGCCATATACCGGCGGCACCGGCGCCAGAGAGAGCAGTATTTTTTAATTTCGATTCAACTACAGCGAGGTATTTTAGTTCAAGAGGTATATCCTGTTTTGCAAATACCTTGTCAATGGTTGAAAAGCAGGATTTATTTTTTAATTTAATTGCATCAAGCATGTCGCCATGCTTTTCTAAGTAGTCAGTTACAAATTCAGTAACCATGGGTTGAAGCTGAACTTCAGAAGCAGTGGTATTCGTAATCTTATCAGAAGAACCTTTATCTGTTGCACTATACGTTTTAAAGGACAGGGCAAGTGTCAGTATATTAAAGGCAATAAATGATTTCCATAGTGTCTTTTTCATGTTTGTGTTTTTCGTGAATAAAGGCTGACAGGAATCTGGATTTAAAAGCGATACGCTTATAATTTGAAACTTGCAAAACAACTCCGGGGTCAGGCTAAAGGTTTTTCGTTTCCGTAGTTGTGTATTCTTAACTTTCGTTCAACGGTGCAAAACTATACAGCAACTACGGGTATTCATAGTAAACAGCCACCGTAAAACAACTATCGTGCCTTAATGAAATGACTATCATACCACTAAATTTTCCCCAGTAAAAGCCGCATAGATAATTTACGGAAACGAGTATTTGTCCGATAGAGAAAGAATTCTCTACAATTAATGATAGATAACTAAGCTTTAAGAAAACTTAATTGTTTGCATAATCCCGAATGTGCAGGACAAGTAAAGCCTCATTGTAGATTGGAAGCTTGTTCCGAAAAAGGAGTAAATAAAACTAAACCGTTTGATTTTTAGGCACACTCAACTTAGTTATCTCTTGCCCGTTGAAAATGCGGCATAGGCTTAACTCCTGAGTACTTCTGTATTCTTTTATACGGGCTTCAGCTACAATTCGCCAAAAGTTTTTTGGTTTCAGTTCACTGTAGTCAGTATGTTTAATAAACAATCCGATAATCGATTGACGGGTTTTGAAATCAATCTTCAAAGGAGTTATTGCAAGATGTTTTTCTTCAACAAACTTTGTTATTTGTTCGCTGGTCATAGTCCGTGTTTTGGTAAAGATAATAGTTTAAAAATCGCAGAAAAATTTTTGTGAAAATAGAAAAGGGTCCGGTTGAATGAACCCTTTTCAAATTCGATTACCAGCGACTGCCAGCCATAGAACGACGGTCGTTGTTACCACCACCAGTTCTTTCTTCACGGGGTTTAGCCACGGTTACTTTTATAGCCCGGCCATCCACCATTGCGCCATCCAGTTCAGCAATTGCTTTCTGTCCGGCTGCATCATCACTTAATTCAACAAAACCGAAACCACGGCTGCGGTTCGTCATTTTGTCGGTAATTACTTTGCAAGAAGTTACTTCTCCATATTCAGAGAAATACTCTCTTAAGTCTTCGTCTTGTACAGCGAAGCTTAAATTTGAAACATAAATGTTCATTCGTTCAATTTAAAATTAAAAAATATCTGAGAAACAAACAGCGTAAAGAAGACTAACTATTTAGCAGGACTGCTTAGCAGAAAAAATCGTTCACTTACAAAATACTGCGGACTCAAATTTGAGCGGCGAAGATAGGGGAATATGGCTGAACGGAGGGAATTAGTTTTTAAAGTTTTGTTACAAGCTTTTGAGCCTTGATTGAGCTTTAGTTGCGACGCTCCGTTCATCTTTCAGTAATTCTATTCATCCTAATAGAGGCGACCTTACCGGATATTATCAAACATTAAGTTTATTGCTCGCAATTTTGAACCACATAGACACATAAAGCACATAGAAAAACACATAGGATTTATTGAATTAATTTCTATGTGACAACCTATTTTTCTATGTGTCTATGTGGTTCCCAATTTTCTTTAATTATTAATAGTGTTCCAGAGTATATTGGCACATCCTACTTTAAATACAATCGTTCTTTTGTAAATATCTTTTCGATAGCAATATTTATTTTATCAATAAAACAGTTTAATACTCCAATCATTTTAAATTTGCTCACTTTCAAAAACATGAATGAATTTCTTAAACAATTGGCTGCATCTCTTGATGGTGATTTGTTTTTTGACACCACTATGCGTACCCTGTATGCCACAGATGCATCGGCTTATCGGGAAATGCCGCTGGCGGTTGCCATTCCAAAATCAATTGATGATTTAAAAAAGCTGATTGCTTTTGCAAACAAAAATCATACATCATTAATTCCACGTACTGCCGGTACTTCATTAGCCGGGCAGGTAGTAGGAAGTGGAATCATTGTGGATGTTTCAAAAAATTTTACTCAAATCATTGAATTAAATACAGAAGAGAATTGGGTACGGGTGCAACCGGGAGTAATCCGTGATGAGTTAAATCTTTTTTTAAAGCCGTACAATTTATTTTTTGGTCCCGAAACTTCTACTGCTAACCGTGCTATGATGGGAGGTATGGTAGGTAATAATAGCTGTGGATCAAATTCTATTGTTTATAGAAGTACACGGGAGCATTTGCTGGAAGTAAAAGCATTGTTAAGTGATGGGTGCGAAGCGGAGTTTAAATCAGTAGCCTTAGATGAATTTCAATTAAAATGCGAAGGCAATAAGTTAGAATCTGAAATTTACAAAACCGTACGAAGTTTATTAAGCAATTATGATAACCAGGTAGAAATAAGAAAAGAGTTTCCAAAAAAAACGGTGGAAAGAAGAAATACAGGATATGCTGTCGACATCTTATTAGAAACAGCACCCTTTACAGCTGGGGGAAACGATTTTAATTTTTGTTCGCTCCTTGCAGGTTCAGAAGGTACACTTGCTTTTATAACTGAAATAAAATTGAATGTAGTTCCGTTGCCACCCAAAGAAACCGGGTTGCTTTGTGTGCATTTCAATTCTATTGATGAGTCGTTAAGGGCAAATTTAATTGCGTTGAAATATAATATCAGTGCAAGTGAATTAATCGATCATTATATATTAGAGTGTACTAAGAATAATATTGAGCAGATGAAGAATCGTTTTTTTGTACAAGGAGATCCCGGGGCAATACTGGTAATTGAATTTGCAAGAAACAGTAAAGCCGAAGTAATTGCAGATGCTCAACAATGCGAAGCAGAAATGCGAGCAGCAGGGCTAGGCTTTCATTTTCCTTTACTGTTTGGTGACGATACAAAAAAAATATGGACACTCCGCAAAGCAGGGCTTGGTCTGCTTGGCAATTTACCGGGCGATGAAAAAGCTGTTCCTGTAATTGAAGACACGGCAGTTGATGTAAATGATTTACCTGCATACATCCGGGACTTTAATGAAATTTTAAAAAAACATAATCTGTATTCGGTGCATTACGCACATGCCGGCTCTGGAGAAATTCATTTACGTCCCATCATTAATTTAAAAACAGAAGAAGGCAATCAGTTGTTCCGAACCATTGCAGAAGAAATAGCAACACTGGTAAAAAAATATAATGGTTCATTGAGTGGTGAGCATGGTGATGGACGGCTGCGGGGAGAATTTATAAAACAGATGGTGGGTGAGAAAAATTATAATCTTCTAAAAGAAATAAAACGAGTTTGGGACCCCAATAATATTTTTAATCCCAACAAAATTGTTGATACACCGCCGATGAATACAATGCTCCGCTATACGCCGGGGCAACAATCGCCAGCATTCAAAACAATTTTTCGTTTTCAGAATCAAGACATATTACAACATGCAGAACAGTGTAATGGAAGTGGCGATTGCCGTAAGACGCAGTTGAGTGGTGGCACCATGTGTCCTTCGTATATGGCTACACGAAATGAAAAAGATACAACTAGAGCAAGGGCAAATATTCTTCGTGAGTTTTTAACTAACTCAGATAAAATGAACCGTTTCGATCATAAAGAGATTTATGATGTAATGGATTTGTGTTTGAGTTGTAAGGGATGTAAATCAGAATGCCCCAGCAATGTTGATGTGGCAAAACTAAAAGCAGAATTTTTGCAACAGTACTACGATGCGAATGGAATCCCATTCCGGTCAAAGTTGATTGCATGGTATAATAAATCATCGCAATTAGGAAGTGTATGGCCGGGTATGTATAATTTTCTTATGACAAATAAAGTTGTAAGTAAATGGGTAAAAGGTTTGTCTGGTTTTGCAATAGAAAGATCCATGCCGAAACTTTATAAAACCACTTTGAAAGCCTGGTTTAAAAAATACAAGAAACAAGAAACAAAAGACAAAAAAAACGAACGAAAAACTGTTTATTTCTTTTGCGATGAGTTTACCAACTTCAATGATACTGAGATTGGGATAAAAGCAATTTTATTATTGGAAAAGCTGGGATATAATGTTGTTATTCCACAGCATGAAGAAAGTGGCAGGGCCTGGTTATCGAAAGGATTATTAAGAACTGCAAAAAAGATTGCTAATAGAAATATTTTATTGCTTCGTTCAGTTGTTAGTTCCGAAACTCCATTAATCGGAGTGGAGCCCTCAGCCATTCTTACTTTCCGCGATGAGTATATTGATTTAGCCAATGATGAAAATCTGGAAGCTGCAAAAGAACTTTCTAAAAAGGTTTTTATGGTGGATGAGTTTCTCGCATCCGAAATAGAGAAAGGAAATATCAGCAAAGAATTATTTACAAAAGAAAAAAAGAAAATAAAACTACATGGTCATTGCCAGCAAAAAGCATTGGCATCGGTTACGGCTTCAGAAAAA
>JANOFP010000093.1:0-1616 GCA_031413675.1 Bacteroidota bacterium | reverse complement strand
TAGAAACCATGCACTTCTTTTTTCATTATGAATTAGTAAACACAAAAGGGTTGTGTACAAGATTGATGGATGAAAAAGTGATTACTGTGATGGGTGCAGAGGAAATGCTATTATAAACCATCTCGGCACAGCCTTATCTATCGAAGATTCAGAATAATATCAGAGTTTTGGACAATACTGAATAGAGATATATAGATGATGTGGTAGTTATGAAGTTTGGAATTGCAATGCTGCACCGTCCTTCTCAAAAAGGAGAAGGAGAAGAGGATGAGGCCTGACGAATAGCGAACAGAAAGTACAAGAGTGCGACGCAACGAAGATGCCATGAAAAACAAAAGCTGGTAACAAAAAAATAAAAATGAAAAGCAGAAAACAATTTTTAACAACCATTGGATTAGGAATTACAGGAATGGCCATCGGTAAAAACCCAATTCATTTGGAAAATGAAGAATTGCCTCAATTAGAATTTGCTTTTACTGCAACCATAACGCTGGGTTCAGTACAGGAACTGGGCAACACACCGCATGGCCGCCGTCGCATCATCCCCATCACAGGAGGAACATTTGAAGGGCCTTCTATAAAGGGAGCAGTGGAACCTGGCGGCGCTGACTGGCAAATTATCAGAACAGATAATGTAGCAGAGCTGGATGCACAATACACTTTAAAAACAGATGATGGAGTATTTATTTATATCCGCAACAAAGGTTACCGCCATGGCCCTGCCGAAGTATTGCAACGGCTGACAAAAGGTGAAGAAGTAAATCCGAAGGAATATTATTTCCGTGCCACACCTTTTTTTGAAACAGCATCAGAGAAATATAATTATCTGAATAAGTTTATTTACATAGCAAGTGGCGAAAGAAAAAAAGACAGTGTGGTGATTCATTTTTACAAAGTTTTGTAGTAGCTGGTTTATAGCAACTATTAAACACTGTTCGTAATTTTTATTAATAAAAATATGTTTATGAAAAAAATAGTACTTTTTGGGGTTGCCCTTCTTTTAAATATTTTTTCAATTGCTCAATTAAGTGTAAGTAACCTGCGTACAGAAAACCAGGTAAACCCCGTTGGGTTGGATATAGCAACACCCCGTTTTAGCTGGGTTTTACTTTCTGATAAAAGGAACGTAAAACAAACAGCTTATGAAATTGTAGTAAAGGAAAACAAAAAAACAGTTTGGAATTCCGGGAAAACTTTGTCTGAAACTTCTATTCATGTAAGCTATGAGGGGAAGCCGCTGCAATCAGATAGTCGCTATACCTGGCAGGTAAGGACCTGGGATAACCAGGGAAATCAATCAGCATGGTCGGTACCGGCAAATTATACTATTGCATTACTAAATCCTGCGCATGAATTTACTGCTCAATGGATAACATCAGGATTAAAAGCAGATACTACTTTTGGTATTGTGCCGCAATTCAGAAAACAGTTTTCAACTGCTAAAACAATTGCAACGGCCACAGCATACATCACAGCAAAAGGGGTGTATGAAGCATTTATCAATGGTAAACGGATTGGCGATGCATATTTAACACCGGGCTGGACTGCTTATCAAAAACGTTTATTGTATCAGACTTTTGATGTAACACAATTAGTAAAAAATGGCGAAAATGCAG
>JANOFP010000092.1:0-6905 GCA_031413675.1 Bacteroidota bacterium | reverse complement strand
ATAAATAATTATTCTTTAGAATCAAATGATGTTGTTGTTGTGCCTGAAGCTACAATTCCACAAACGGTTGTGGTTCAGGAAAAAATTGAAAACCAAATTCCATCGCTACTCAATAACAACAGTGATATTGCTTCAAAAACAAAAAATACGATTAGTCTTTCTCCTGTTATTAAAAATTCTGTAACTGAGATCAACAATAATTCCCTTGAAAATAACAGGACAGAAAAGAATATTAGTCGAGTGGATGTTTTAAAACCATCAGTTTTGATTTCTGAACTAATAAATAATTCAAAAGCAGGAAGTACCTCATTGCAAAAAAACAAACAAAAGAAAAAAATCATTTGGCAATTGTATTTCACACCCGGAATAAGTTATCGCCGATTGACTGAAAATAAAGAAACCATACTTGCTGCTTCCGGTTCTACTTCTATACCATCCAATCTTGCTTTACGGGATGTAAAAAGTCTAGTAACACATAAGCCGGATATTGGCTTTGAATTAGGTCTTGCGGCAAAATATTCAATTTCAAAAAACTTATTAATTAAAGCAGGCTTTCAATTCAATGTAAACAAGTATAATATTCATGCTTTCAGTTATGTTGCAGAACCAGCTACGATTGCTATTCAGAGTGGATCTTTGCCACAGTCTGTAACCCGTACTTCCTACTATCGTAATTTTAATGGCTATAACCCAAACTGGCTTACCAATGTTTATTTTTCAATTTCGTTACCTGTTGGCTTTGAAGTAAATTTTATCAATAATAAAAAAATAAGTGTGGGATTGGGATTAACTGCTCAACCAACTTACCTGCTTGATAACAGTGCATATCTTATTTCAACTGATTTTAAAAATTATACAAAGTATCCCGATCTTATACGCCGCTGGAATATGAATACAGGTGCTGAACTGATTGTTGGGTTCAAAGCCGGTAAAACAAAATTTCAGATTGGTCCACAAATGCGATATCAGGTATTATCAAGTTTCAAAGACAAATACCCTGTTAAAGAAAATCTTTTCAATTTTGGCCTGAAGGCAGGCATTTCACTAAACAAATAGTACCAATACTTACTGCTGCTTTGCTTACAAAATTATCCCGGTTCTTTTAATAGACCGGGATAATTATTTCCAGCATCTTGTTTTCATTTATTTTTATGGCATGAAAAAAATAATTTTCCCCGCTGCCGTTTTTCTTTTTTTATCTGGCTGTAATACTGGTAAAGAAAAGGATGATGAAAAAAAAATAAATAAGGTAACTCCAGCCCTTGCGTTTATAAAAAGCCAGGCTGCCATGATAGATACTTCACTTTTTGTAATTAAGAAAATAATAATTACAGACAGCCTTCATTCAGATACAACTGATGTACATCGAAATGATTTCAGATCATTGGCAAAAGACTTTCTTGAATTACCCGACATCAGCCTTGAAAAATATAAAGAACAATATACCGAAGCTAAAAATTATTACTCCGATTTAAATTTAGTTTCACTTATCACTTTACCTGATAATCCTACTACAGCTGAAATTCAAAAACAAGAATTGCTGATTACCCCGGACTCTGAAGGGGGTAAAATGAAAACAATTATTATTGACCGGGAGTGGGTGAATAAAGACAGCTCGGTGATAAAAAAAATGCACTGGCAGGTAGATGAATATTTTCAAATTGTTACCTTAAAACAAATTGCCGGCAAGCCTGAAACTACTCAGATCGTAAAAGTGGTTTGGAATGATTTTACAAAACAAGAATGACACCTATTGATTTTAAAAATATACAGCAAAGCATACCGCAGCATCCCGGTATTTATAAATATTTTGATTCGGGTAATGAATTAATTTATGTAGGTAAAGCCCGTAACCTAAAGAAACGTGTAAGTTCCTATTTCACTAAAACATTTGCAGGATACAAAACCTTTGAGCTGGTAAAAAGGATTGACCGGATTGAATTCGTAATTGTTAATTCGGAACAGGATGCTTTGTTATTAGAAAATTCTTTAATAAAAGAATTTCAACCTAAATACAATATTAACCTGAAAGATGATAAAAGCTACCCTTTTATTGTTATTAAAAAAGAACACTTCCCCAGAATCTATTTTACCAGGAGATTGATAAAAGACGGCTCTGAATACCTTGGTCCTTTTACTTCAGTAAATCAGGTGAGAGAATTGATGGAATTTATCAGGCAAACTATCCCACTCAGAAATTGCACACTCAATCTTAATAAAATAAATATTGAAAAGAAAAAATTTAAGGTTTGCCTGGAGTATCATCTTGGCAACTGCAAAGGGCCCTGTGAGGGGTTACAAACAGAGGAAGATTATAATGACGATCTTTTACAAGTAAGGAATCTGCTGAAAGGAAATCTGGGTGAAGTAATAAAACATTTCAAAACTGAAATAAAAAAAGAAATTTCAAATCTTTCTTTTGAAAAAGCTGACTTACTTAAAAAGAAAATAGAATTTCTATTAAACTACCAGGCCAAATCAGTTGTAGTAAATCCAAAAATCGGAAATGCTGATGTTTTTACAATGGTAAAAGAAAAAGAAATTGTATTTATCAATTTTCTATTTGTACGCAGTGGTGCCATTGTACAATCACAAACGAAAAGAGTAGAAACAAAACTAGATGAAACAGATCGGGAGATACTTGAATTTTGTATCGAAAATATTCGCACTACATTCAATAGCGATGCAAAAGAAATTATTCTTCCGATGCAAATCAATTTATCTCTTCCCGGTATTTCGATAACAATTCCAAAATCGGGAGATAAAAAGAAGCTGCTTGATTTATCTTTTAAAAACGCAAAATATTTTATAGAAGAAATTAAAAACAAAGAAAGGCTCCAATTAGGAGTAAGAAGTACTGACAATTTTGAATTATTGAGTCAGCTTAAGCAAGATCTTCAGCTAACTGAATTACCGGTACATATTGAATGTTTTGACAATTCAAATTTTCAGGGAAGCTACCCAGTATCAGCGATGGTGTGTTTTAGAAATGGTCTGGCTGCAAAAAATGATTATCGCCATTTTAATATTAAAACAGTCATGGGTATCAACGATTTTGCTTCTATGAAAGAAACCGTTTATCGCAGATACAAGCGTTTGAAAGAAGAAAATAAAACATTGCCTCAATTGGTAATAATTGATGGTGGTAAAGGACAACTCAGTTCGGCGAATGAGGCAATCAGAGATTTAGAACTTGAAGGAAAAATGACATTGATTGGTTTGGCAAAAAATGAAGAAGAAATTTTCTTCTCAGGTGATAAAGAATCTTTGAAACTACCTTATACAAGCGAAAGCCTGAAATTCATACGAAGAATAAGAAATGAGGTACATCGCTTTGGAATCCGTTTTCACCGGAATAAAAGAAGCAAGGGAACCTTTAAAAATGAACTGGAAGATATTCCTGGTATTGGAAAGGCTACGGCAGATTTGTTACTGAAAGAATTTAAATCAGTAAAAAATGTGCGTAGTAAAACGACTGAAGAATTGAAAGAAATAATAGGTCCATCAAAAGCCAATCTGGTTCTAAGATACTTTGAGATGGTTATTAAAACCATTTGAGGCCTTCTTGCTATAAGAAATATGAGATTTAAATAACTAAAGAGCAAAAAAATGGGGCCCGGATAGAAATCCAGCCCCGTTTTTAAAATCCAATATCCTATGAAAAACCATGACGAAAATACAACAATATTCTATATAACAAATAGGACTTTTACTATTTACCGAAGTTTTTTTCAATAAAAATTTGGAGATTACAGAAATGAAAAATGCCCCACCGAGGCGGGGCATTTGATTAAAATAACTTTTTAGCTTTATAGTTTAATAAGACCATAAGTCTTGCTCGTAATTAAAGATTTTTTCGCGGACGTTATCACCTTCAAGTAAGGCTAGAATCTGTTCCTTGTAAACTTGTCTAATATTCTTATTTGTTGGATTATCCAACGTTGATTTTACAATGTAGCTGGCAAACATTCTGCTTTCAAATAATTCCTCCCAAGTCATACGACTTTGGCCCATATTCTTCGGATTGTGAACCTCATACTTTGAAAGATTAGGCCTTAAATCGGGATAATAAAGCCAAAACATTACTGTGGTTCCTCTTTCTTCACCACTTTCATGAAAACGGGTAAGTAAAGGTGCAATTCCAAGAATTCTGCAAACTAAACGGCTTGCCTCACGATCAAAAACCCACTCTTCCTTAATACGAAGTTTTACAACTGTTTTTGGATCGAATGAAGATTTTGTGATAACATACTCTGTTATTATTGAAGGATCATTAATATCTCTTTTTGCAATGGTATCATAAGTGCCTCCCATTTGAGAATTAATTTCATCCAATTTCAATGGAGTTGTAAATCTATCGTCGGCAAAAGCTGTTACCTCGCCACTATTCACTGCTTTCAAAAGCATATTAATAAACATCTGGCTTCCGTTATCATCTTCTGCTTCGTATCTAAAAGGCAGATTCATTTTTTCACGAATATCCAATTCACGCCAAACCTTCTCTGCATACAAGGCATCATCCCAGCGTATATGCTCATAAGGCAATGGCGTACGGGCAGTGATGCTGCTTTTATCAAACGCATTGTCTGGTCGCAAAGATTTTTTTATAATGTTGCTTTCAGAAGCTGTAGTATCATACTTGATTGGAATATTCGCTAATGGATTATAAGGAGGAACAACCGTATTATTATTTACCTGAGTTTGATTGCCAGGTACTGGCTGAGTTACTCCTGCTTTTTGATTTTTACGGGATGTTCTTTGTGCATCAGCAGTAATACTTACTACTGAAACAGCCAAAATCCCAATCAATACTTTAGCGAAATTACTTTTCATAACTATCTATTTTATATAATAAACTAATGTTGGAACAGACCGGTTCTTTCCGTCTTCCCCAACTGCCCGAATATTTTCAATATAAACTGTTTTACCAGCTTTTACATGATCTCTCATTATTTGTACAGCTTTTGCGCTAAACGCATTGCCTGTACAATCTGCTTCTGCTATATCCCCATCATCAGTATCTGTACTCAATCTGAAAGCAGTAACGGAATATTTTAAATCAAATGGAAAATCTTTTATCCAGGCACCAACTCCACCCTGTGCTTTAAATTCTGCAGCAGTCATCGTGGCACCGCTTGGTTTTGCACCAACAGTTGCAACAGGATCAGGTATCGTTCTTACACGGAAATTAGATGAGCCTGCAACTTTACCTTCCACAGAAACGGTTAATACGCAGTCATTTGTTACGCTACTTACAAATACATTATATTTTCCATTACCAACTTTTTCTACTCTTCCGCCGCCACCAGCAATTGAAAAACTTGTTCTATCATCTCCACCACCACTTGCTGCAATTGTAACGGGGTTTGGTACTCCAATATATAAAACATTCATTTTATCTAGTGCAATTGAAGCATTAGCCTGTCCAACTGTATATTCAACTTTCTCATCAATTATTTGTTTTTTTCCATCCTGATCTATATACTCGATATGCACAGGTATAGAATGTTGCCCAATTCCACCACCATCAAATTCGCCTTTAGCAACACCATTTGAATCAAGTGAAATTGTTTTTCCTGAAATTGAAATAACAGGCAATGCTGCTTTACTAAAAGCACCCACACCTGCATTGATTTGAAGTTTCTGCCCTGGCATCAAATAATTTGAACTCTGTCCAATGATTGCGGCATAAGAATCAAATCTTACTACAACCTCTCCTACCTTAGAATGACAAAATGCAACAATTCTGTTTTCAGAAGTTTTTATATCATTTTGAAATTTGCTAAGCATTGTAAGTGCTGCAACGGTTGGTACCATTCTGAAATATGCAGCTTCCCAACTTTTATTTCCTTTATTTTGAGTTGGAGGTGTAGAAAGATCAATTGGTAAGGATGTAGCAAATTCTTTTGTTATTGATGTATCAATATTAAGAATATCCTTTTTGTATTGATCCAACTTAATATATAATTCCTTCCCTTTCCCTTTCTCAACCATTAATCGTGTTGCAATATCAAGGTTATCTTCTTTAAACTTCTTTGTTGGATTATTTCTATCCCCACCTGCAGTTTCAAGAATTGTATTTTTAATATCCTGTATGTAATCAAAAGCCGATTTGCTGTAACGTACAGCATCTGCAGCTTTAGGATACCAAAAATTTGCTTTCTCTGCTGTGGCTGGATCTGATTTTTTATCGTCCAGAGATTTCATAATAGTTTCAGTGGATTTATTCACTGTGGTATTCGTATTCTCCAGGCTTCGGTTTACCGTTTTAAAGGCATTGAGGATTTCAGCAGATACATTCAGTGCCAGCATTGCTGTTAGCACTAAGTACATCATGTTAATCATCTTTTGCCGTGGTTCTCTAGGTAAAGACATGATTTTTTAAATTAATTGGTTTTAACAATGGTGACTTTGTTTTCATTTAAAATCACTGGATATGGATTTCTTTTTTCACTATAAAAAGAAATCGTTAAATAATTTATGCACGACCCTGCATAGCGCTTAGCATATTACCATAAATCGAATTTAAACGACCTAAGTTTCCTGCTAATACTGCAATCTGATCGTGTGCTTTCTTCGCATCATCCACACTGCCTTGCATAGCATCGGAAGCCTGCACCAGATTACCGTAAAATTTATTCATTGCTTTCAGGTGATTGTTTGTGTCTTGCAATTCCAGTTCATAAATTGTATTTAATGAACCTAAATTTTTAGTCATTACCTGTACTTGCTCATGAAAAAGTTTAGTGCCATCAGCTGCAGCATTAAAATGCTGAATACTGTTAGCTGCACCAACATATGCCTCTTTCATTTGTACCAGTTCTACTGATGCTTCTTTTGTTTTAGTTTCTTTCCCGTCCCTTCTACCCGGTACTCTGTGTATCTATTGATTTTCATTATTCTAT
>JANOFP010000091.1:0-2663 GCA_031413675.1 Bacteroidota bacterium | reverse complement strand
GGACAAAACCAACTGTAGAGAGCTATCGAATAACAGAATAACGGAAAAGCTATTTAAATGGTTGTCTCTTATAAAAAAATAACAGATAATTTATCAATTGAAAGACTCTAATTGTCAATTAACAATTCGATTTTCAGTTCTTCGGGCTAAATTTGGTGATGATTCCGAAACCTATATTCTTTATTATTCTCCTGCTGTTTACATGCATTTTCGCTTTACAACAAAATGCTTTTGCGCAAAATAAAATTATTGCCGGGATAATAAAAGATAATCATAGTGATGAGCCGGTTGCTTTTTCTTCAGTTCAATTTAAAAATACAACGATTGGTAAACTCACCGATTCAGCAGGTCGCTTTTCCTTTTCGTTCAGTAAATGGCCCTCCGATACATTGGAAATAACAAATGTGTCTTACCAGGCAATTATTTATGTTTTTATTAAAACAAAAGATTCCATTTTTATAACCATCAAGATGGAACCCAGAAAAATAAGTGAAAATGCAACAGTGAAAATTAAAATCAACAGGGGGTTATATTTATGGAAAAGAATTGTACAGCATAAACCGCAGAACGACAAGTTCAGGTTTGATAATTTTTCGTATGAACTTTATAATAAACTGGAATTGGATTTAAAAAATTTTAATGCCGGCAAACTGGCAAAGTTTAAACCACTGCGACCTATCACCAATATTATTAATGAAAATACAGACACCTCCGAAGGATTAAAATATTTACCCGCTTACTTAACGGAATCAATATCGGATTATTATTACCAGAAAAAGCCTTTGCGTCGCAGAGAAATAATTAAAGCTGCCAACCTATACGGAATAAAGAATGAAAGCATGTTAAAATTTCTCGGTGGCACAGATCAGAATATTAATGTTTACAATAATTTCATCCCGGTTTTTGATAAACAGTTTATCAGTCCCATCAGCGATAATGGCGATAATTATTATAACTATTCTGTAATTGATACACAGATTATTGGCAATAAGCCGCATTTCCATCTTGTATTTGCAGCAAAAAGAAAAGGTGAAAACACATTTGATGGCGATTGCTGGGTGCAAGCTTCCACGTTTGGCATTCAGAAAATGAATCTAAGATTGGGCAAAGAAGCCAATATAAATTTTCTAGAACGGGTAAGTCTTATACAGGAATTTCAATTGTTGAATGATACAACCTGGTTTTTATTAAAAGATAAGTTTGTAGTCAATGTTTCTCCGATTGGTGAAAACAAAGCAGGTTTTATTGGAAGAAAAACAACAACCTATCAAAATATTGTTTTCAATGACTCATCGGTACTCACTGAATTAAACAAGAATACAATTTTAGAAGAAATTATTACATTGCCCGACGCCGCTGATAAACCAAAAACTTTTTGGGATACTGCCCGTCATGAAGAACTGAGTAAAAATGAAAAAGGGATCATACGCATGATTGATACATTAACGAATTCAGCAAGTTTTAAAAAATTCACTAACACGCTAAGTTTTGTTGGCACCGGTTATTTAAATACAGGAAATTATCAGTTGGGTCCCTGGTTTAATTGGTTTACTTCAAATGGTTGGGAAGGATTCCGTATGCGATTTGATTTAGGCACCAATAAATATTTTAATAAAAAAATATGGTTACACGGTTACCTTGCTTATGGTTTTGGCGATAAAAAATTTAAAGGCAAGGCAGAAATTTTTTATCTGCCAACAAAAAATCCCCGAACGTTTATTTATGGTTCATATACCAATGATCTCGACTTTGGACAAAACTATTACGGTGAAGTAACGAGTGATAATATTTTTGCACTGGCAATACGCAAACCCAATGTTCCCCGCAAATTCATTAGTTCAAAAGAAACAAGACTCGAGTTTTATCATCAGCGGAAAAATGGTCTTTCGGGCTTCCTCACTTTTGTACACAAAGAATTTAATCCACTTAAAAACCTTCCTTTAAAAAATTCATTCGTCACAATTAATAATCGTAACCCGCTTACCACATTTGAAGCTACTTTTCGTTTGCGTTTTGCATTGCTTGAAAAATATTTAGAAAATACTTTTTTCCGTACCAGTCTTGGCAGCCCATATCCTGTTGTGGAGTTGTATGCTACCCGAGCTGTGTCTGGTATATTTAAAAGTAGTTATAGTTATACAAAACTCTCAGCAAATGTTTCCGACAATTTCAAAATTTCGCCGCTGGGTAATATCAGCTTCTTCGCATATGCCGGAAAAACGTATGGTACACTCCCGTATGTATTGCTTGATATCGCACCGGGTAATGAATTATTTTATTATAACAAATATGCGCTGAATACAATTATCCGATGGGAATTTTTACATGACCGATATGCCGGATTAAATGTTGAACATAATTTCGGTAGTGGAATTTTTAAATGGTTTGGTCCAACAAGAAAAATGAAACTTCGTCAGTTCTGGACTGCTAAAATTTTAAACGCTAATTTATCAGAAGCAAACAAAGCACTCAATTTCAAACCCGGTCATAGTTTTCAAACGCTTAATGGAAAAACATTTGTTGAGCTTGGAACGGGAATAGATAATATATTAAGATTACTGCGTATTGATTTTATCTGGCGGGTTCTCCCCACGCCACTGCCCCCAGAAAAAATAAGAAGGTTTGGTGTTTATGGAAGTATAAGAGTAAGTTTTTAAAATTGA
>JANOFP010000090.1:0-2572 GCA_031413675.1 Bacteroidota bacterium | reverse complement strand
CTTTTAACAAGGCAGGAACGTATGTTGCACCCGTTGAGTTAACAGCATCCACCACCACTTTAAAATTTGCTTTAGCAATAGCTTTTGCATTTACCAACGGATATTTCAAAACAGCATCAATATGTTTTTGTAAATAACTTTCGTCGGTGGTAACTGTTCCTAATTTATCAACTGTGCAAAAAGAAAAATTTTCTTTTGCAGCCAACTCTAATAATTTTACTCCTGTTTCTGCAGAAATAAATTCCCCATCACTATTCAACAACTTAAGTGCATTCCATTCTTTGGGGTTATGACTTGCAGTTATTATTATTCCACCATCTGCATTTTCCATTTTAACTGCCAGTTCCACAGTTGGTGTAGTTGACAATCCTAAGTCTATTACATCAATACCTAAACCAGATAAAGTGCTTGCCACCAAATCACGAATCATAGCCCCGCTTATTCTTCCATCTCTTCCAATTACAATTTTTGCTTTTGCTTTATTTTTCGAAATGATGGTTCCGAAAGCTGCAGTAAACTTTACAACATCGCCGGGAGTAAGATTTTCACCAGGCATACCGCCAATTGTTCCTCGTATGCCTGATATACTTTTTATTAATGCCACTCGTTTGTGTTTTTGATTAGGTTGGCAAAAATACGTAAAACAAATTTGCCCCGATCTCTTGCCTGTCCCGATATTTTCAGAAAAGGGCTGAATCAGTTTTAAACAAATATCATTCTTCTTTTAGTAGTAAGGGTAATCTGAAAATTTGTAAATCACACTACTTACATTTGCCTATGGCAGAGCAGGCATGGTACAAAGACTGGTTTAATTCTCCTTATTATCATAAATTATATTTTGACAGGGACGAAAAGGAAGCCTCTGCCTTTATTATTAAATTATTAACTCATCTTAATCCAGCAACTGGCAGCCGTATGCTGGATGTTGCCTGCGGCAAAGGACGGCATAGTAAAACGCTTGCATCGCTTAATCATTTTGTAACAGGCATTGATATTTCGCCAGATAGCATTACGATTGCAAAAAAATTTCAACATGAGAATCTTGAATTTTTTGTACACGATATGCGACTGCCATTTTATGTAACCTATTTTGATTATGCATTTAATTTTTTTACCAGTTTTGGATATTTTAAAACAAGACGTGAGCATGATGATGCTATCCGCACCATTGTAAAAAGTTTAAAGCCCGGAGGTGTTTTTGTAATTGACTATCTGAATGTGCATTATGCCGAAGAACATCTGATACACCTCGAAGTGAAAGAAATAAAAGGAACGACTTACACCATTCAACGTTGGCATGATGAAACACATTTTTATAAAAAAATAAAGGTAATGGATGAATCATTGGTCAAAGCAATAGAACATACAGAAAGAGTTGCCAAATTTTCTCTGGGCGATTTTACGGATATGCTCAGTTTTCAGGGCATGCAGGTAAACGAAGTGTTTGGAGATTATGAATTGAACGCCTATGATGTGAGGAAAACAAAACGCTTGATTCTGATTGCTGAAAAAATTATAAAATAGAAGTGCTGATGCAAAAAAATATGATCGCTTACAAACTCAATACATCTATCATACTGTAAATACCCTTTTTGCCAGCAATAAATTCTGCGGCAATTACAGCGCCGAGTGCAAATCCCTTTCGGCTGTGAGCGGTATGGATGATTTCAATATCATCGATAGCAGATGAATATTTTATGGCATGTGTTCCGGGTGCCGGGTCGATGCGATCGCTGATAATTTCAAGTTCATCCTTATTATCACTGATATGATTTACCCAGGATTTCTTTCCCGGTATGTTTTCCAGTATTTGTTCAGCAAGTGTAATGGCTGTGCCACTTGGTGCGTCTTTTTTTTGAGTATGATGTATTTCCTTTATTGCAACTTCATAATCTGGATGAGAAGCCATCAAGGAAGCAAGTTTTTTATTCAGCTCGAAAAAGATATTTACACCTACACTAAAATTACTTGCATATAAAAAAGCGGCATCGTTTTGTTTGCAGCTTTCATGTATTTCATTCAAATGCTGCAACCAGCCGGTGGAGCCACATATCGTTGCTGTACCAAACTGCATCAGCTTTTTTACATTTTCATAAGCACTATGTGGTCCGGTAAATTCGATTGCGGCATCTGCTTTATTTAAATTTTCCCTTGTAAAATCAGTTGCATTATCTATATCAATTTTTAAAACAATCTGATGACCACGTTGCAAAGCAATTTCTTCAATTGTCTTTCCCATTTTTCCGTAACCGATCAATGCAATGTTCATTTGCTTTTTATAATTTAAGAGTTTAGAAGTTTACCTGTTCGCAGCATTTAAACTTATGAATTTTGAAACTTCTGCCGATGGCAATTTACGAAGTATGTATGAGCGGAAAATAAATTATTTAAAAGTGAAGATGAGGCTAAATCCGTTTGTTTTAGCAAGGTCGCTATAACCGGGTTTTATTTTTAAAGCAAGATCCGGGCTTACATCAAAACTTTTCAAATGTGCATCTACGGTTGCATCTACAACATTCAAGCCCCACATAACTAAAAAAAAGATGGCGGAGTAATCGATGTCTCTGCGGAA
>JANOFP010000089.1:0-5204 GCA_031413675.1 Bacteroidota bacterium | reverse complement strand
ACCGCCATGACGCCACGCGACTTTGGCCCGCCCACGCGCACGCCCCGCGAGCATTTTGATCTGCTATTAAAATCAGAGCAAACAATGACCAGTGGGAGGGGACCAGAGGCCGAAAACGCTTCAAAAATGGGTGAAACAGGGACCCAATCCTCCGGGTTGTATCCTTTTACCCGTCAGTTTAAAATCTTTTACTGCTACAAGATCAAACCGGGCTAATGTAAGCGTTAAATGGGAAACAGTTTCTGAGAATAATTCCGCTGGATTTACAGTTGAAAGAAAATTAAAAACGGATTGGGAACAGGTAGCCTATTTACCAAGTCTTGCATTTGGTGGAAACAGTAATTCGCTGCTAACATATCAGATTAACGATGTGAATGATTCAAAAGGTATTTCTCAATATCGAATCCGTCAAATGGATCTGGATGGTGTTTCAAAACTCTCAGATATACGTTCAGTTCGGGGTGAAGGACAGAGAAGTACTACTATTATATATCCAAACCCAAGCAGTGATGGAAAAGTAAATGTATTCTTTGAAGGTAGCGAAATTACAAAACGGGATATTTCTGTTCAGGATATGAATGGACGTATTATTAAACAATGGAAAAACTATACAAATAATAATATTCAGATTGAAAATCTGACTCCAGGCTTCTATACTGTTCGTGTTCTGGATGTAGGTACGGGAGAACAGATAGTAGAAAAGTTGGTAGTTAATAAGCGTTAAAGCTCAAGGTTTATCTTTGACGGGGGGAGTATGCTTTGTTGCTGCTCCCCTTTTTTATTTTTCAAGACCCGGTGCAATGGGCGAAGCGGAATTGCAAAAGCATCGGATTTAATTTTGGATTTTATCTCCGTTCTTTGTGTGATTGCCACTCAAATCCCTTAAAAACGGGTTTAAAAAAAATAATCAATAAAAATTTCATTAGAAACTTGCATAAACCAACTGCCCGTATTATTTTAGCTCTCCAATTGACCCCGGTCAATTCTTTCCTAGTCTCCTTTTTCGAAAAGCCAAATTTAAATCCTCTTACTTAGTAAAATCTTGAAGCAGCAATTGTAATAGCAATTTGTCTATTATAAATTACCTGCATGCATTATCCAAATCTCTTGAATAGTTACAATTATCCTCCTCCGGAAAAACGGTAAATTCATTCCTATCTGATTACCTCATGGTCCAAACTATGAATCACTACAACCTATGTGGAAGTATTTGATTCATCATATACCGTTTTGAAAACAATTTTATTTAATTAATGTACACTATTCTTAACAAAAAAAAACCTTGAGTTATGAAAAAGATTTTACTCTCTTTATGCTTATTCGGATCTGTAATGGTTGGTAAAAGCCAAACCATTCTTAACGAACTTTATGTGGAACCAAAAGCCACAACGAACGAATTTTTCGAATTGTATTATGCAGGAATATTGCCTATTGGTGATAATGTGGATTGCTGGACAATGGTCTCTTATTTTGACCTGACAGCTACAGGTGGCGGAATAGGTGTTTACGTTATGGATCTTCCAAATGTTGCTACCGGCTTAACTAACAGGTATATGGTTGGTGCAGCATCAAATCCATTTACAGCACAGGGAAGCGCTGGAAAAATTCCAGATTTCAACTGGAACGCAATGCCAGCTTCTGGTAGAGTAACAAAATGGACTGTAAGCGGTGGTGTTTGGACTCAACAAGCTGATCCCGTAAACCTACAGGATTTCTTTAATAATAAAGGCGGTGGTGGTTTCAACTATTCTGCTATGATATTCGTTAATGGATTTTTCAATAACGGATTTTTAGGTGGAACTAGTTCAACCACATCCCCTATTATTACAGGGTTACCTAATTTATCACTTACTACACTTAATTCAAATGTATGTACGCCTTTCACAATAAACTTTGCAACACTTGGTGCAATGGAAAATGTAAATTCATCTGCAGGTAGTGATAATGGTTATAACCGTAAGTCTGATGGTAAATGCGGTGCTTGGGAAAAATCATCTTCAAGTGCTGAACATACTCCAGGGATTACAAACGGTGCAACATCAACTTCAACAGGTGGTACAATGACATCTACAGAAATATTACAGTGCAGCAATGTTTTACCTCCACCAAATTACTTTTCCACTATTACATTTGATATATCAGATGCTGGTACAAGTGGTGCAACAGTTCTTGATGATTTCCCTGTTGAAGTTCAGTTAATTTTTGATAATAATAAAAATGGAATTCAAGATCTTGGAGATACATACCAACGTTCAAAATTCCAGGCAAATTTTTTATCAGCAGCTGATACTTTCAGAATACCTCAGACTCAGTTTACAATACTTATTTATAAAACAAAAAGAGGTTGTTATGATAAAGTTGTAAAAATTGCAAATCCATGTAATCCACTTCCGGTTAAATTCAAATCATTCACTGCTACAAGATCAAACAGTACAAATGTGTCTGTAAAATGGGAAACTGCTTCTGAGCAAAACTCAGCAGGATTTGCAGTAGAAAGAAATGTAAGAGGTTCATGGGATCAGGTAGCTTATATTCCTTCACAAGCTGTTGGTGGTACTAGCAGCAGTGCATTAACTTATCAATTAAATGACTTGAATGCGGCAAGAGGTGTTTCTCAGTATCGTATTCGCCAGGAAGATATTGATGGTGTTGTAAAACTTTCTGACATCCGCTCGGTACGTGGCGAAGGTCAGAAAGGATCAACAATTGTTTATCCAAACCCGACGGACAATGGTAAAGTAAACATTGTATTTGAAGGTGGAGAAATAACTAAACGTAATATCTCAGTTCAGGATATGAGTGGCCGTATTGTAAAACAATGGAATAATTATTCGAATAACAATATTCAGATAGAAAATCTGTCACCAGGTTTCTATACAGTTCGGATCGTAGATATCGGAACGGGTGAGCAGAGTGTAGAAAAGGTAGTGGTTAATAAACGTTAAAGCTCAAGGTTATCTTTGACGAAGGGGAACATGCGAAAGCGGTTCCCCTTTTTTATTTTAGTAACTTTAAGCAACTATAATATATAAATAACTTAAAATAACTTTGTGTTCTCTGTGTTTATTCTTTGTGTACTCTGTGGTTTATTTTTACCACAAAGCACTTCGCGGAAATTTTGCTAATTCAAAATTTGGGTTTATTGTTTATAACAAACTTTGTGTTCCCTGTGTTTTATTCTTTGTGAACTTTGTGGTTTATTTTTAACACAAAGAACACAGAGTAATACACCACAAAGTTCACTGAGAGGAATGCTTGATGTTTCCGGCAGTTATTATCTATAATTTTAAACTACATGAAAATCTTCAATCTTCTTTTTGCAGTACTCTTTGTTTTCTCAGCAGCATTGCAGTACAATGATCCGGATCCTTATTTATGGATGCCTATCTATTTATATGGCGCTGTGCTTTGCTGGCTTGCTTTTAAAAATAAATTTTATCCCAAAGCATATCTTTTTGGTGTTCTTGCTTACACTGTTTATGCTTGTATTTTATTTTTTGAAAAAGATGGAGTTTTGGATTGGTATAAAAATCATAACTCCGAAAGCCTGGTGCAAACTATGAAAGCAACAAAGCCCTGGATAGAAGCGACAAGAGAGTTTCTTGGTCTGGTAATATTGATAGTGGTGCTGTTGGTAAATTATATTTACAATAAAAGGAATAAAATCTGATATATACTCTTTCTTGCTTTTTTACTTACTATCTGCTAAAGACAACAAATATTTTTTTGAACCACATAGACATATAGAAACATAGGTTTTCACATAGAGATTTATGTGTTTTTTTCTATTGTGTACTATGTGACTATGTGGTTCCATAACAAAGTAGTTATATAAAACTGATTATTTTTTAAAATCAATCCGGCTCAGCCCTGCATCTTTATTTTTACTAAACCAGCCAGTTCCATATTCAAGAATATATAATTTTCCATCTGGCCCCAATTCCATATCAACCGGTGCTGCAAATTTTATATTTTCCATAAAAGGCTCCATCCTGTAAAAATCTCCGTTGGGTTGCAGCGATACTACTTTTATCCAGTTTCGCATCCACTCATAAATAAAAAGTTTTCCATTATAGTATTCCGGCATTCTGGTTTTTGAATCATAAAGATCTGAATGATAAACAGGTCCTGCCATTGCAGTTCTGCCACCGGTTGCCAGTTGAGGAAAATCTTGTGATACTTTATAAGGATACCAAATAAATGCAGGCGATACAGGTGGTAATTCTTTCAGTCCTGTATTGTTCCTGGAATTATTCATTGGCTTCATCGCATCAAACTTAATTCCTGTTTGCCCGGTAGTATAATTGTATTCATAATACGGAAAATTTTTTCCAACGAATAATGGCCAGCCAAAATAACCTGCTTTGCGTGCCTGGTTTTCTTCATCATAACCTCTTGGCCCCCTTGTTTCCAAACTATCAAAATCAGAATCAGGACCTACTTCTCCCCAATATAAAAAGCTGTTTTTTTGATCTACACTAATCCGGTACGGATTGCGATTTCCCATTACATAAATTTCAGGTTTAGTAGCAAGTTGATCTTTTGAAAATAAATTTCCATCCGGAATGCTGTAGGAAGCATCTTCATTAATTTTTATCCGGATTATTTTTCCGCGTAAATCATTACTGTTTGATGAAGTTCTTCTTGCATCATATTGTTCATGCCCCGGGCGGTCATCAAGCGGAGCGAAGCCACGATTTACAAAAGATTGATTTTTTTCATCAAAAGGTGTTGCGTTGTCACCGGTTGATAAAAATAAAATCCGGTCAGGTCCAAAAGCGATAGAGCCGCCTGTATGACAGCAAATTTCCCGTTGAGAATAAAATTGCAAAACAATTTTTTCAGATCTCATATCAATCGTATCGTTCTTCAATTCAAATCTTGAAAGGCGGTTTACCGATGTATCTATAGGGCAATAAAAAATATACACCTGGTTGTTTTTTGCAAAATCCGGGTCTTTGCAAATACCCAGTAACCCTTCTTCTGCATTTACGGTTGTATCTTTTTTTGACCGGTAGTAAACATTTAAAAAACCGGCTTTCTTAATTTTTTTATCATCGTTCTTGTATATTAAAATTTCACCGCGGCGCTGAACTAATAAAATATCAAGATTGGGCAACACGGTCATTTCAGTAGGTTCATGAAATTCACCTTGGGATAAAACGGTTTTTGAAATTTGATTACTGTCTGGGGCAAATTGCGAT
>JANOFP010000088.1:0-9175 GCA_031413675.1 Bacteroidota bacterium | reverse complement strand
AGCTTTCTCGTTTTCATTTCCAAATCTTTTACTGAGACCAAGCCTTAACAATACAAATCCTTCTAATTCTTTATCGCCGGATTTTTTTGCAATAGAATCCGCCTGCAAAATAAGACTGTCTCTTTCTTCTCTTGTGAACCTGTTACGGCCTGTAATGGCGAGATTCAGCAAGGCAAAGCCCTCGCCAACTGAATATTTTATTGAACGGGAAATTTGTAATGCTTCATCAACCAGCTTCATCCGTTCATCATCGGGCAATATATTATTTCCTATCTCAGCAATTTTATTAAGCCGATTAACACGGTAGCTATCCTGCTGCGGATGCTGATTGATTTCTTTACTTAATTTGTCAATATCGGGGTTTTGCCCGTTTGATAACAAACTAAAAAAAATGAAAACTGATGATAAAAAAGTTACTCTCATTTTTATATATTCAATAAAATGGTGAATATTGATCCTTCTCCTTCTTTAGTTTCAACCTTCAACTCACCACCATGAGCCTTCACAATATCATAACTTAACGATAAACCCAAACCTGTTCCTTGTCCTGTTGGTTTGGTGGTAAAGAAAGGCTGAAATATTTTGTCCAGTATTTTTTGAGGAATTCCGTTGCCGTTGTCTTTTACACATACTAAAACTTCAGCCCCCCTGCCCCCCGAAGGGGGGTTCTTTAGAGTCTTCACAGTTACAGTTGGTTCGTAACCTGCAATGTTTTGTTTGCTCTTTTCATTGACAACGTAGAATCCATTCGTAATCAAATTCAGTATCACTCTCCCAATATCTTGAGGTATGATATTGATTTTGCTAATGCTTTCATCAAAATCAGTTTTCATTGTTGCATTGAAAGATTTATCCTTTGCTCTTAAGCCATGATACGCTAAGCGTAAATATTCATCAGCTAAAGCATTAATGTTTGTTGGTTCTTTTTTACCACTGCCGCTGCTGCTGTGTTGCAGCATGCCTTTTACAATGGCATCGGCTCTTTTACCATGGTGGTTTATTTTTTGTTCGTTCTCTTTAATATCATTCAGAATTATTTTCGCTTCTGAAATATTTCCTTTGTCCATTTCTTCACCGGCTTCATCAATCAATTCTGTATTTACTTCTGAAAAGTTATTGACGAAATTTAACGGGTTTTGAATTTCATGTGCAATGCCTGCAGTAAGCTCACCAAGGCTTGCCATTTTTTCAGATTGGATGAGTTGTGCCTGTGTAGATTTTAATTCATCATACGCTTTTTCAATTTTAATTTTGGCCTTTTGTTTTTGCCGGTTATTGCGATATAAGAGCAGAGCAACTACAATGAAAACTGCCAGAGAGGCCAACAATGCTGTGGTCCTGGTTCTGTTCTTAAAAGTTTCCTCTTCCTGTATTATTTTTTGTTGTTGCTGCTGTTGTTTCAGCAATAATAACTGGATCTGCCTGAGCTTATCAGGCCCGTACAGACTATCTTTCAAGGCCATGCTTATTCCAATATAAAACAGAGCACTGTCCGGGTTGCCATTTTCCTTATGGAGTTTTGTGAGCAATTGGCTTGCCGCAAGTGAACTCTTTTTTTGTGATAAAGCATTTTGATTGTTAAACGCTTTTCTCGCATAATAAAATGCTGAGTCACTGTTTTTTGTTTTATAATGAAGCGCAGCCAGGCTATTATGCAAGACCGACGGATTTATATTTTCCGGAGAATATTTCAGTGCCATATGATAATATTGAAACGCTTTATCATCATGTCCCATGCGATCATGTACCGTTCCAAGCCTTCCTATAATCAGCGATTTTAACGGAGGTACATAGTTAATTCCTGGTGTATTATAGGCAAGTTCCTGATACCATAAAGCGGAATCCAGTAAATTGAGCTTTTCGTAGGCATAACCAATATTTGATAAAAGAAAATTGCCGGTTCCCTCCACAGAAATTTTATCATTTATTTTTTTTCCCTCTAACAAGTAATAGAGACCCTGTCGGTATTCAGTCAGTTCCACATATATAATCCCGATAAAAGTCAAGGTACCTAACTCCCCGGCAATATTTTTGTTACCACGGTGTAACTGTAATGCGTCAAACTGCATTTCCAATGCATTTGGAAAATCACCCTGAAACCGGGAGACTTCGCCTGCGATATTCAAACTCTCCGTTTCCCCTTTGATAAATTTTATTCTCCTGGATAGATCAAGAGCCTTTTTTGCATAATATAAACTTGAGTCGGGATGATTGAAATAATGTTTTCGTGCCTTACTAATTATTTGCAGAATTTGTGTTGTATCGGCTACGGATTTGTCTCCTGTTTCCGGTTGAGACTGTGCGTGGACTGATAAAATGAAAACCACTATAACTAAAATGTATGTTATACGCCTGGTCATATTCTGATGTTTTTTATAGTACTGTTACAGGTAATGTTATAATAAATTCTGAACCTTCTCCAACTTTGGTCTCGACTTTCAACTCACCACCATGAGCCTTTACAATATCATAACTCAAACTTAAGCCTAATCCAGTTCCTTGCCCGGTTGGTTTGGTGGTAAAGAATGGTTGAAATATTTTATCCAATACTTTTTGTGGAATGCCGTTGCCATCGTCACTCACTTTTATTTCAACTTTTCCGTTTACTTTTTTTGTACTTACTGAAACTGTAGGTTCGTATCCCGTTGGTTGTTGTTTCTTTTTTTCATCCACCACATAAAACGCATTGTTGATCAAATTGAGAACAACTCTTCCAATATCCTGTGGTATAATATTGATGTTGCCAATGCTTTCATCAAAATCAGTTTTCATGGTTGCATTGAAGAATTTGTCTTTTGCTCTTAAACCATGATAAGACAATCTTAGATATTCATCACACAAAGCATTGATGTCTGTTGGTTCTTTTACACCACTGCTGCTGCGGCTGTGTTGCAACATTCCTTTTACAATTGCATCTGCCCGTTTGCCATGATGATTTATTTTTTCATTGTTTTGAAAAATGTCATTTAAAATTTCATCCTGCTCCTCGCTTTTTAATTTTGATTTTTGACTTTTTAATTCTTCTATCAATTCGTTATTTACTTCCGAAAAATTATTTACAAAATTTAGCGGGTTCTGTATTTCATGGGCAATGCCTGCGGTGAGTTCACCAAGGCTTGCCATTTTTTCGGATTGGATTAATTGCGCCTGTGTTGCCTTTAATTCGGTATAGGCTTTCTCTATTTCCTTTGCCTGTGCCAGTTCTTTTTGCTGTGTTTTTTCCCTTTCTCTTTTTACGATATAATATTTCTGGTATTTATAAATCATGTAACCAGCAACAATAACCAACAATGCATACAGGGAATATGCCCACCAGGTTTTCCACCATGGCGGCGTGATGGTGATTGACATGATTTTTTCCGCAATGGAGCCTTCTGCATTTACTGCTTTTACATGCAGTGTATATTTTCCCGGCGGTAAACTGAAGAAAGTGGCTTTACGTTCCGTGCCAATATCCCGCCAGTCATCATCATAATTTTCCAGTTTGTAAAGGTATTTTATATCACCCGGGTTTTTATAATCCAGGGCATTAAACTCAAACGAAAAAGTATTTTGGCCATGGCTGATTTGTATATTTTCTGTTTGCCAAACGGGAGTGCTTAACGCTTCATCTTCTCCCGCAACTATTTCTTTATTGAAAATTTTAAAATTGGTAAACTGAAGCAGCGGTGCTGTCCTGCTGTCGTTTAGTTCATCAGGATAAAAAGAATAATACCCTTTCTTACTTCCCAAAAATAAACGGCCATCATCTGTTTTATAATTTTGAAATATCACATCACTCACCGGTTGCACACCATGCGTCTCATTATAAACTTTTATCCCGTCTCGTCTTTCATTTATTTTTAAAATGGCATTCCCGGTACTTATCCATAAATTCTTTTTATCATCCTCAATAATTCCTGTTATTTGTTCTATGCCGTTTGGATAAACCGGGTTTGTATATTTAATAAAATTATCTTTCTTACTATCAAAATAATATAAGCCTGTAGTGCTGCCTGCCCAGAGTTTTCCACCTGCATCTAAGTACATAATATTAATCAGTTCATCTTTTAAATACAACCGGAATTTACCCGTTTTACTATCCAGTTTATTTATGCCTGTGTTTGTAGTAACCCAGATACCATTTTCCTTATCCTGGACAATACTGAAAATTGACCCGGCACTCAAACCCAGGCTGTCTTTTTCATCGTGTATATAGTTTGTACAAATCCCGGTTTTGGTATCCATACGGGACAGGCCTTTATGCGTACCGATCCAGAGGAATTGCTGGTTATCAAAAAATAGAGTATGTATGGAATCATGCACCAAACTGGTTGGTTTATTTTTATCGTGATGGTAAGAAGTAAATTTTTCTGTTTGAAGGTTTAATTTATTGAGCCCGTTAAAATGTGTTGCTATCCACAGGTTTCCCTGCTTATCTGCTTTAACAGACCAGACATCAATACCACTCAGGCTATTTTCATTATTGGGTTCCTTTATAAATAATTTTTCCTGCTGCGTAATAATATTTTTGCGCAGTAAACCGCTGTCAGTCCCAATCCAGAGATTGTTTTTTTCTTTATCCAAATAAAAACTGCCGGGTATTTTATTAATAGCGAAATAAGGGATGGTAGTTTTAGAAAAATTGATATTATATATATTACCGGAATAATCAGCTATCCAAAGCAAGCCATCTTTTGATGGAAAGGCCCGGATGGCACCGTTTTCTGTAAATCCATTCAGCGTGTCTTTTGCAAACCTGTTTGTTTTATCATTAGCAACAGTACCAAAATGTGTTGTTTTTTTTGCTAACGGGTCATACATATTTATACCAGACCCGGTAGATCCAATCCACAACCTGCCATCTTTATCTTCTGTAATAAAACTTAAATAATTATTTTCCATTGTTGCAGTAACCGGCGGGCGACTAAGTTTTTCAGGATGTGCAGCATCATATTTATAATTGGTAAATTTTCCGGTAGTCCTGTCCATTAGATGCAGCCCGTTACCATTGGTGCCTACCCAAAAATTATTTTTACTGTCTTCATAAATGGTATTTACATTATTGTCGGCAAGACTACTGGCATCGGTGGGGTCATATTTATAACTGGTAATTTTTTCGCTTGCTTTGTCAAAATGGACAAGGCCGCCAGGGTCATCTTTTTTGCCATTAAATTGATTGCCCCAGCCTAGCCATAAGACTCCTTTTTTATCTTCATAGATGCAGTTAATGCCAAAATTATCTTTCTGAAAATTTACATTCTTTATTTTATCATCAATATTATAGTGCTTGAACCTGCCGGTTTTATTTTCATACATATCAAGGCCCCGAACTGTTCCAAGCCAGATATTGCCATCTCTGTCTGTAATAATAACTGTAACTGAGTCATTGCTGAGACTTGAAGGATTTTTAGGGTCATGCCTGAAATGCGTGAATTTATTTGTCGCAGGGTCAAAACGGTCAAGACCACCCCCTCCAAGACTTACCCAGATATAGCCCGATGAATCAGCCGAAACAGAAAGAGCAAGATTACCTGCAATGGAATTTGGATTGTCATTATCATGTCTGTAGGTGGTAATTTTTTTTCCATCGTAGCGGTGCAATCCTTTTTGCACAGATGTAAACCAGATATAGCCCTGCCGGTCCTGTGTTAAAGAAAAAATAATCCCGAAATTATTCAGCTTGTTTTCTATTACTTTATTAAACCTTACCTGCTGTGCAAAAACATTAAAGGAAATAAAAAGAAATTGTGAGGCGATTATTAAGTGTTTTAATTGTTTCATTGTTTTATGCAATTGGTATTTTGATTATAAATTCAGAACCTTCACCCTCTTTCGTTTCTACCTTTAACTCTCCTCCATGTGCCTTTACAATATCATAGCTCAATGATAAACCCAATCCAGTGCCTTGCCCGGTTGGTTTGGTGGTGAAGAAAGGTTGAAAGATTTTGTCGAGTATTTTTTGAGGAATACCATTGCCATTGTCTTTTACACTTATTTCAACTTGATCGTTATGCTTTTTTGTACTTACTGAAACAGTTGGTTCGTATCCATCGCCGATTTGCTTTTTCTTTTCGTCTACTATATAAAACGCATTGTTGATCAAGTTCAAAACAACTCTTCCAATATCCTGTGGTATAATATTGATGTTTCCAATGCTTTCATCAAAATCGGTTTTCATGGTTGCATTGAAGGATTTGTCTTTTGCTCTTAACCCATGATAAGACAATCTTAAATATTCATCTGCTAATTCATTAATATCTGTTGGTTCTTTTTGCCCGCTACTGTTTCGGCTGTGTTGCAGCATTCCTTTTACAATATCGCCTGCACGTTTGCCATGATGATTTATTTTTTCAAGATTTTGTTTTAAATCATTTGCTATTTCTTTTGCATTGCTCAAGTTTCCATTATCGATTTCTGTATTCATTTCATCTACGAGCTCTGTACTTACGTCGGAGAAATTATTAACGAAGTTCAACGGGTTTTGAATTTCATGGGCAATGCCGGCAGTGAGTTCACCTAACGAAGCCATTTTTTCGGATTGGATAAGTTGTGATTGGGTGGATTTTAAATCAGTCAATGTTTTTTCCAATACTATGTTAGCCTTCTTTTTAGTTCGAAACCTGTTGTATATGCCTGCTACTATCAGCAATAACAAAGCAGCGATACCAATCGAAAAATTCCTGAATTGGTCAGCTATTTTATTTTCATTTTCCAGTTTTGTAATGGAAAGCTCTTTTTCACTAATCAACTGTTCTGCTTCAAAACTAAAACTGCGGTATTTATCCTGGTCAGCAAGCAAGCTATCCTGCATATCAATGAAAATTGTATAGGTTTCGGCAGCCTTATCATTTTTACCTGTCTTTTTATACAAATCTGCCAGTAGCCTGTAATCTCTTAGTTTCTCTATCCGGTTGTTGAGTAACCGTTCAATATCTTTTGTAAGTAATGCGATTGCTTCATCAAACCTGTTTTGTTTAATCCTTACCATGGCAAGATAATAGTCAGGAACAATAACTCCAGATTGTGCATCAGCCGGAATATTGCTTTCATTAATCAGTTGCCAGCATTTTTTCAGCAGATTTTCAGCCTCTTCTAAATTTCCAGCATGTATATTATATAAAACTTCTATTTGTAAAAATGCAGCCCGGAAAGCTTCAAAATGAGGTGTTGTATCTCTTTTGGCAAGATTTATATAATAAGCAGCACTGTCTAATTGATTGGCTTGTATAAATACATTTGCCATTCCAATGGTAGAAGTAAAATTTTGCAATGGGCTCTTCGTTTTTTCCTTCAATACTAATCTGAAATATTTCAAGCTTTCATTTATATCTCCCTTTTTTGAATAAAACAAAGCAATAGCATAAGTGTTATTTATCCATGTGCCTTTTTGTATTGACGTATCTAAATAGCTGATTGACTTTTTTAAATTGTATATAGCCAGGTCAATTAGCCCGGATGTATTGTAAAAACCAGCTAAAACAAAATAGCAAAGGGTAAGGCCTGAAGAGTCATTGCGGATTTTATAATCATTTAGCTTTTGCGTATAATATTTGAAACCCTCTCCAAGCCGGGTAGTATTACGAAAGGGGATTCTAAGAGAACTTAAAAATGTTGTTCTTATACCTGATAGCTCCGGGCGGGATAGCTCATCCCATTTTTCAATCTGTAATTTTCCATAGGTAATTGCTTTGCCGGCATTGGTATTCATAAGCCTGCTAAAAACCCAGTTATGTATAAAAGAGGATTCTAAATAATACTTCAAGCTATCTAATTTGAATGTTACTGTCTCTAACTGATTAAATAGGTTATCGGTTAATGAAGCAGAATCCAAAAGAACAAATGCAGCTTCCCAGCTAACGGTGTCTAACTTGTTATTGATAATACTTTTATTGAACAAATGAATAGCAGAATCAACCCTGCTTTGCTGTGCCACTATCCGGTTAGAAAAAATAGTAAGCGAAAAAAATACTATAAGATTCACAATCGCTTTATTTTGATTCATCATGTTGTTTGATTTCAGATTGGTAATTGAATAATAAACTCACTTCCCTCTCCTTCTTTCGTCTCCACTTTTAACTCGCCGCCATGTGCTTTTACAATATCATAACTTAATGATAAGCCCAAACCTGTTCCTTGTCCGGTTGGTTTGGTTGTAAAGAAAGGTTGGAAAATTTTATCTAATATTTTTTGAGGGATGCCGTTGCCGTTGTCTTTTACAGAAATCAAAACCTCAGCCCCTCTGTCCCGCAAGGCGGGATTCTTTAAAGTCTTTACAGTTACAGTTGGTTCATAATTTTCAAAGCCCTGATTTTTCTTTTCGTTGACTACATAAAATGCATTCGTAATTAAATTAAGAATCACTCTTCCAATATCCTGCGGAATGATATCTATGTTGCCGATTGTATCATCAAAATCAGTTTTCATGGTAGCATTGAAACTTTTATCTTTTGCTCTCAGCCCATGATAAGCTAATCGCAAATATTCATCTGCAAGGGCATTGATGTTTGTTGGTTCTTTTACACCACTGCTGCTTCTGCTATGCTGCAACATTCCTTTTACAATATCACCGGCACGTTTTCCATGATGATTTATTTTTTCAAGATTTTGTTTTAAATCTTCTGCTATTTGTTTTGCATCTTCTAAATTTCCTTTGGCTATTTCTTCATTCATCTCATCAATTAACTCTGAACTCACATCAGAAAAATTATTGACGAAGTTCAACGGGTTTTGAATTTCATGTGCTATGCCTGCGGTGAGTTCACCCAACGAAGCCATTTTTTCTGATTGCACCAGTTGTGCCTGTGCCTGTTTCAGATCTGTCAATGTTTTATCTACCTGCTGTTTGGCTACTTCCAGTTTATTGAAATCTTCGTACCGGGCATAGGCAGTAGAAAATGCATCGGCTACTGATTGAATCAATTTTATTTCATCATCACCCAACTGAGTTGTGTTGGCTACATACAACATGCCTTGTAAAAATGGAAGGAAGTGCAGATAAAATCCACCTGCAGGTAATGTGTTGAGGTATTGTTCCTTTTTTTCAATGGCTCCCTGCTTTACCAATGTATCAGCCATATTGATAAATTCATGTTCGCCCCAATGATCAATATAAATTTGTTTACGATGCCAGTTGTTTACCACTTCTGCAAAATTGCCCGGTGTATTATACGGCAGATGAAATGCAGCAATCGCT
>JANOFP010000087.1:0-2149 GCA_031413675.1 Bacteroidota bacterium | reverse complement strand
AATTGGCTTTGCTTACAATTGTTTTAGCCAAAGCAACTCTTGCTTTTTCACCACCACTTAAAATTTTTATTTTCTTATCACTGTCATCGCCGCTAAAAAGAAAACAACCCAGCAACGAACGAAGTTCGAGTTCATTCATCTGGCTACCGCATTCTTTCATTTCATCCAGGATGGTATTGTTTACATTCAATGCTTCTAACTGATGCTGGGCATAAAAACTTTCATCAACATTATGACCCCATTTTCTTTCGCCACCCGGCTCTGTAATAAATGTTTCTACGCCTGCGATTACACGAAGCAATGTTGATTTACCTTTTCCGTTTGCACCAATCAACGCAATCTTATCGCCTCGCTCTATTTCTGCTGTCGCATTTTTTAAAATCACATTATCTCCAAATGATTTTGAAATATGTTTTAATTCCACCAACACTTTGCCCGGCGTTTTGTCCATTTTAAAATTGATCCGGATATTCGGTCTTTCAATTGATGCTTCTTCAATACGGTCAAGTTTATCCAATTTTTTCATAATGCTCTGCGCCATGGCAGCCTTACTTGCTTTAGCCCGGAAGCGTTCAACTAATCTTTCATTCTGGCGTATATAGTCTTGCTGATTATCAAAAGCTTTTTGTTGCAGTTCAACCCGTATGGCTTTTTCTCGTTCATAATAATCATAGTTACCTGTATAAATATGTAATTGCTGTTGATAAACTTCTACAATTTTTGTAACCATCCGGTTCAAAAAATATTTATCGTGACTTACAATTACAACTGAACCCTGGTAATGCAATAAATATTTCTCCAGCCATTCAATGGATGGAAGATCTAAGTGGTTGGTAGGCTCATCTAATAACAGGAGATCCGGTTTTTGTAAAATCATTTTGGCAAGCAGTACCCGCATTCTCCATCCACCACTGAATTCTTTATAGGGCCTTTTTAAATCGGCATTGGCAAAACCAAGACCTTGTAAAATTTCTTCTGTCTGATGATGAATATTATAGCCGCCCAGCGTTTCTAATTCATGTAAACGATCAGTGTAGTCATGCAATGTTTTTTCATCACCGGTTTTTTCCAATTCTACACCCAACACTTCAATTTCCTTTTCCAATTGTAATACTCTTTCAAATGCACTTAACGCCACTTCAAATATTGAATCGTTGGTATCAAAACTTAATAGGTCCTGGTGCAGGTAACCAATGGATGTGCTTTTACTTTTTTCTACTAAACCGGCAGATGGAGTGTATTCGCCGGAAAATAATTTGAGAATTGTTGATTTACCGGTGCCATTATATCCTATCAATCCAATCCGTTCATTGGGATGAATATGCCAGGTGGCATCTTCTATAAGAGCACGGGAGCCGAATTCGAATGTTACGTTTGTTAAACCTGCGAGCATAAAAGTAAGTTGTGAGCGGTGAGTTGTGAGTAGTGTAATGCTAATCGGGCTTTACTTTCTATTTACAATTTACCGCATACATTTTTTTCGAGCCGCAAAAATAATGCTTTATCAACTGCAAACAGTTTCAATTAACTTTGTTTCAAATTTATTTTATGAAAAAATGGATGGGTTTTGCTGTATTGGTTTTATTGATTAGCGCAGCAGTTTTGTATTTCTTTGTTTTTAGTAAAAATAAAAACGAAAAACAGCCCGAAGTAGCGGATATTCCTGCTTCTTCTATCAGTAAGCAAAGCGATTCGTTCAACCTTTCTGTTGAAAATATGCTGAATGCATATTATGCCATGAGTGAGAGTTTTGTAAACTGGGATACAGCAGCCGTTAAAAAAAATGCGACTTTATTTAAATCTGCTTTGGAAGGTTTAAAAATTGATGAATATTTGGCTGATTCAATAAAAATTGAATCAGTAACCAGATCCATAAATGCCATAAAATCAGAAACAGAAGCGATTGCAGATGATAATGTGTTGCAAGAACAAAGAGGTTCATTAAATGTTTTATCGCAAGCTTTGTTTGGGTTATTAAATAATATAAAATATGACCGGGCACAAATTTATTACCAGGAATGCCCGATGGCTTTTGATGATGTGAATACCGGCAACTGGCTGAGTGCACAAAAAGAAATTCGTAATCCCTACCTCGGCACTTCGCATCCAAAATATAAAAGCGGCATGTTGAAATGTGGCAGCACAAAAG
>JANOFP010000086.1:0-2597 GCA_031413675.1 Bacteroidota bacterium | reverse complement strand
AACAAAAGTAAGAGAGCTGGAAGAGCAAATGCTGAATCCCCCTGCTAAGTCAACGTATGAAAAATTAGTAATGCGCTGTTCGTTTGGAATTATAAATGCAGGAAGAAATTCGGCTTAGAAAATTATTTTAATAAGTATACTGAACTGTTTTACATATTTAGTATACCCGTAAATAATTTACTTATTACCTGGTATTATCGGAAAATCGTCTGTACGAAATGGAGAAGCAGGTAGCCCTTCTTTATTAAATAAATTGACGGTTGCGTCATTTCTGAAAGCCATCCTTACTGCAATTGGTTTTTTTATATCCGGATGAAAAACCAATAAATCACCACCATCTGTTTTTGCAGCAGCTTTTATAAACTTACCATCCATTCCTGCTATCATTAAATTAATCACTGAATCGCCATGTATTTGCAGGCCACTTCCGGTATAATCAAATTTGATACGGATTCTTTCACCTTCTGTAATCATTTCTTTATATAATGGACCACTAACTGTAATATTCGGTAAATGATAAGTATTAGCCAATGCCCACCGGGCCAGCCTTTCACCAACATCTAATTTATTCGGAGGATGAATATCATAAACATTCCCTGCAATATCTGCAGTAACTACCATTCCAGTTTTTTTTATTTCATTTAAAGCAAGACGTTGTTGTTCTTGTATCAATGATCCATCGTAAAATTTATAATACCCGTAGGGAGCAATCTGTACATAATAAAAAGGGATATCTTTTTTAAACAATTTTCTCCAGTCTTCCACCAACCATTTAAAATAGGTTTTATAATATTTAGCGTTACTTGTGTTGCTTTCACCCTGATACCAAATACAGCCAGCCAGGGAAAAAAAGTTTAGTGGATAAATCATTGCATTGTATAATAAAGAGTAGGGCTCGAATAATTTTTTATTGAATATTTGATATGCCGCCCACCCACTGGTGTCTTTTCCAATTGGTTTTTTTTGTGTGCTCATCCAGGATTCAATGTTTGTGCCACCAGCATTACTACTAATTAAACCGATTGGGACGTTCAATTCCTTAAATAATTTTCTTCCAAAAAAATATCCCACGGCGCTGAATTTTCTCATCATATCGGGACTGCATTCTTGCCAATGCGCATCAATGTCATTTTTCAAAGAATCACTCCTTGCTCTGGGAATGTCCAGCATTCGGATATTTTTAAAACTTGCGGCAGAAACTTCTTGATCGCTATTTTCGATACCGTGTTCTGCACTCCATGCCATATTGGATTGGCCGCCACAAATCCAGACCTCGCCTAATAAAATATTCTTAAGAAGTATACTGTCTTTTACGTTTATTATACTGAGGGTATAAGGGCCTCCTGCTTTTGCTGTAGGCAAACGAACAGACCAGTTCCCATTTACATCACTTATTATTTTATATTTTTTTTTAGTCCATCCTGTAAGAACATTTACCCGGCTTTTGGGTTTTGCTTTTCCAGTTAATTGAAAAACGCTTTTTTGTTGAAGTACCATATTATCCGACACAATAGTTGGCAACTGTAGCTGCCCATTTATAAAAATAATGGGAATAAGAAATAAAGAAAGTACAAATATTATTTTCATATACTTCTTTTATGAAAGTAAAGTATTTTTCTAAATCACCTGAGTGTGTTGGAAAGTTAACAAATTCAAACAGTATTATGTCAAAACAAAATTAAAAAACATACATGAGAGTTTCTTTCCTTTTTCTCATTTCATAAAAAAAGGGCCCGCCGTAGATACAGCAGGCCGTAATACTTATGTCAATAAAGGTTTAATGGAATTATTTTTTTAGTTTTATTTCATTTACATAAGAAGTCTCTTCAACTTTAGTTTTTATTTCAAACTGTTTTTTCTGCAACTCGTTTCCATCGGAAAAATTGAATTCAAGCGTTTCAATTTCTTCTTTTGGAAATTTGTACGTTCTGCAGTAATTATTCTCTGAAAAAAAATCACGGTAAAGAGTTTCCTGGTAATTTCCAAGGATTTTCATTACAGACTTTTTTTCTGATAGCTGAGTAATGGTTACTTTAAACCATAAAAAGCCATCTTCTTCTTTTAAATACTGTACAAATAGAACGGGCTTTTCAATACTGTTTACTTGTTGTGCTGCAGCGGTTGAAGGAATCAGCAACTGAGTTGACAGAATCATAACAACAGTGCAAATGATTGTTTTCAGAATTTTCATTTTCATATACTTGATTTTATTGGTTACACAATGACGGTTTACTATAAATAGTTTTTATCATTGGCACGCAGGTACGTTGATTAATAGCAATAAATTTTATACGTATGGGGAAACAACCGGAAAGAAAGAAATCGGATTACATGAAGTAATTTATATTTATTAATACAGGTATTCGTAAAATGTAACCTGTAATGTTTGATATTTTTTCATTAAGAATATTAGAACAAAAAGAGTTTAAAAATTGGCCACCCGTAGAAACGGGCGGCCTCAACGATTGCTTGCCATATGAAAAAAAGTTGTTGTTATAATTCATACTGCAAATATCAATCATCGTGTTTTTTTATTACAGAATTATAAGTTATCTGTATGTTATCAAAAATTATTTTAAAAACTAACGATAGCTGCC
>JANOFP010000085.1:0-3283 GCA_031413675.1 Bacteroidota bacterium | reverse complement strand
AACTCCCAATTTTTTCAAATGACCAATACCTGTAATTATGTATTGGGTAATGTAGGTATTATCCGGACCTCCTTTGAACCAAACAAATCCACCATTCGAGGATTGCATCTGCTTCAGTTTTTCAAAAGCACTATTCATTTCATTACTCATCTTTATTAAATCATATAGCAAAGCAATATTTTTCTTTTGCTGTTCTTCATTTTTAGCCTGCAAAACCCACGGTGTTTCTTCCAGCAATACCGCTTTTAATTCCTGATTTTTTTGCAGATTGGAAAGTAATGCGGCAGTATCTTTTGTTTTCCAACTTTCAAATATTTGTTTGATACGTGGAGAACTGTTTGCAATTTTTGAGGCAAGAGCATTTGCATAATAACGGTTCCATGTTTGCTCTGAGCAATCATAAGGGTATTCCATTAAATAAGGAAGTGCCTGCACGGCATACCAAACAGGGTTACTTGTATATTCAACCGTTAACGCATGATGTTGCAATGAAGTTGATGAACCCGAATTCAATAATTTTTCAAATTTGAATTCCTTTGTACCGTTGCCCCGCATGGTTAATGGCATTGTTTCAGTAACTAACATTCTATTTGTAAGAACTGGTAAGGCATTTTCTTCACCGTCACTTTTGTCTCCGGCCTTTGCAACTATCCGCCATACCAATGCTTTGTTAAATTGAAATGGAATTTCGATGGGAAATACAACTGCTTCGCTTTGTCCAGCCGCAACTGTGAAGTATTGATTCGCCATTACATTTCTGAAACGCCCATCAACTGCCTCATTTGTTGTGGCATCAAATAATTGTAAGGTTGCCTGCCCGGTTATTTCTTTATCAGTCAGGTTTACAATCTTGCTGCTGAATTCTATTTTATCGCCTTCTCTTAAAAAACGTGGAGCGTTTGGCTGAACCATTAAATCTTTTTGAGTAACGATTTCTTTTGAACTGTATCCAAAAGCCAAGTCTTTAGTATGTGCCAGTGCCTGGAATTTCCATTTGGTTAATGCCTCAGGCATAGTAAATGAAAATTCGATATCTCCATTTTCATTTGTTTTTAAATCGGGAAGGAAGAAAGCCGTTTCATTAAAGTTTTTACGGATTTGAACTGCATCATTGTTTGATTTTATTTTTTCTTCATTGTCGAGTTGATCAGTTACTCCATCCAAATCTGCATAAGCTAATGGCTTACGTGAAGCAGCAACTACAACTTCATTATGTCTTCCATCAGCGTTCTCACTCCGTAAAATACCCTGAGCAGTTATTAGTTTATCTCTACTGAAATAACCGTATTTCGATTCCTCATCATAAATGTTGGTAAATAATTTGTCATAATTCTTTTGCAGACCTTCTTTATAATAATAATTTTTCCATTTCTGCCCCGATTCTATTTTAATAAAATTTTGATTCCCGTTCCAACTACGGCTATTATAATAAAAAGGAAATATTGAAGGCTGTTGCCAATAATGCGGATAAAACTGATCAAGCGATGCATCATACATGGATGCAAGCATTTCAGCCACTACTTTTTCTTTTTTAAAGCCGGTAATTTTTACTTTCCATTTTTCTTCACTGCCCGGCAATGTTTTATCACGGAAGGTTGAATATTCAATTTTCAAATCTTTATTGCTCCACGGTACTCGTACTGTTTGCTGAAACTGGTGAAAGCGGTTATGTTTTACAAAAAGATAACCTACACCATATCCGCCACGGTCGGCTTCGGTTGCTTCGTAATCAAAATTTTTCTTTTCGTTATTAAGATTAAAATAAGAGAAACTGCCCGTTGTCTGCTGATTGCCGTCCCGATAGCTATCGGGAGCAGACTGCTTACGCAGTTCCTGAATAATAAATAAATTATCAGCAGCAGTACCCAATTTAACTGTCATCTTTTCTCCGGGCTCCGGGGCTTCATTTTTTGTGGATGTCCAGAAATACTCAGCACGGTTTAGTTGATTTGATTTTTCATCAAACAATTCAATCAGCTGTAGATCTTTTACTTCTTCACCATTTTTATCTTTTGTTGAAATTTCTATTTCATAAAAACCGGGAGCAAGCTTTGTTTCGTTTAAAACAAATGGTTTATTTTCTTTTACTGAATCCAATTTTGTCACTACCGCTTCGCCTTTTTCCCATGAAGCATTATCGGTTTCATTATCGTATTCATCGTAAGGAAAATTTTTAATGTATTCTTCTTTATTCATAACAAACTGGTCGGGCCTGCCCCAGAAACGGTTTCTTATTAATCGTTTTTCTTCTTTCAGTTTTGTAATCAACACTTTTACCTGGGCTGGTTGATATTCACCATTCATATTTTCGGTTCGGATAGTTAGTGATGTTAAACTATCCGCTGGTAAAATACCGGGAATATCTGTTTTCAGAATCAACGATTGATAACTTACAGAAACCATTTGTTCTCCGCTTCTTGTTTCTCCGTTGATATCTGTAATATCTGCATATACCGTATAATCAAATACGGGTTTAAATTTCCTTTCAATCTTTAAATCAGGGATCGCTTCAAATGTCACTATAAATTTTCCATCCATATCTGTTTTTGTTTCGCCATTTGTTATTTCCATTTCTTCACTTGGCGGCATCCACCATTTGCGCCAGAGCCAGGGGTAAATAAAACGTGGCTGGCGGACTACCCGGTATTTTACAGAAGCACCATCAATATTATTTCCTGCATAAGCTTTTGCAAAACCGGTAATCGTTATTTTATCATTTACTTTATAAGTTCCTTTCAACGGCTCATAGTCCACAAAAAATTTAGGTCGTTTATATTCTTCTACTCTTATTAAAACGGATCCATTGCCTTCCTTCATCCGGATATTGAAACTTCCATTCAATCCATTTTGGGGCAATTGAAATTTACCAGCGAATGATCCATATTCATTGGTTTTTATTTTTATTGAATCTACTGTCTGACCGTTCACGTCATAGAGGAACACAAAAGATTCGTACTTATCGTTAATAAGGCTTTTATTGTTTTCACCTTTCAATACAGCTATACCTTTAAAATAAACAGTCTGTCCCGGACGGTAAATACTTCTGTCACTAAAAAGAAATACTGATGTTTTTTGTTTGCTGTCTTCAGTTTGATAATTGTTGTAGTAATAATCATGGAGCCAGTCATCCGGGAAGAATTTTTCCCCATCATGCATTATTTCTAATGCATAACTATAATTATAATCTTTTTCCTTACGGGTTGCAATTTTAAAAAACCCATTTCTATCTGTTGTGTAAAGTGAAGTTTTTTGTTTTATATATTTTGATTGTTTGCTTTCATAC
>JANOFP010000084.1:0-2034 GCA_031413675.1 Bacteroidota bacterium | reverse complement strand
GAATATCACAGAAGTACAAACGGAGGCAGCTCCTGGTCAACAGTTACTTTATCAACTACAGAAGGTTTATTTATAAATCCTTTTGACTACGATGATAATATTAATATGATGTATTGCAGCAATGGAATTTCATCAGCGCCAAACAATCAATTTAGAAGATGGGAGAATCCCCAGTCAGGATCAATAAATACCATTTTTACATTAAGTGCTTTAACAAGAACAACAAATAGTAATCCAACTGCATTAAAAGTTTCTCCTTATACCGCAGACAGAGTTTATATTGGCAGTAGCAGAGGTGTACTGGTACGGCTTGACAATGCAAGTACAGTAAATAATAATGCACAGGCAGATGCAAATACAACTGCTATTGGCAGTGCTTTGTTTCCAGTAGGCACAATCAATTGTGTTGCTGTTGGAACAAATGATAATAACTTGCTTGCAATTTTTACAAACTATGGTGTAAGCAATGTATGGTCAACAACGGATGGTGGTACTAACTGGACAGTATGTGATGGTAACCTTCCTGATATGCCGGTGCGCTGGGCAGTATTTGAAAATGGGAGTAATAGTAAAGTTATATTGGGAACAGAAGCCGGAGTTTATACGACAGATTTATTAAATGCTGCTTCTACTGCGTGGACACCACAACCCGGTTTTCCTACTGTGAGAACTGATATGCTTAAGTTAAGGGCATCGGATAATATTATAGCAGCTGCTACACATGGTCGTGGCATATTTACAGCCAATCTTGCGGCTGTATTACCCGTTCGGGATGTTGTATTAAATGGGTCTTTAAATGGAAACGGAAAATCGATATTAAACTGGACGGCTGTGGATGTAACGAATGAAACAAAATTCAGATTGCAATTCGGAACTGATGGATCCCGATTTACGGATATTACCACTTTATCCTACAATGCAAGAAGATATGAACATGCTTTTGGCGCAGCAACAGGTTATTATCGAATCATTGCAACAGAAGATAATCGTCCGGATGTTTTTTCAAATATTGTTTCGGTTAAAAACAATAAGCCAGTAAAAGGTGTTCAATTAAATGTATTGCCCAATCCTGTTCAATCAAATGCTACATTTGAATTAAGCACCAGTGATGGTGGTGGAAAATTTGAATGGCAATTACTGAATAACAATGGGCAGGTTTTACAAAAAGGATCTGGCACATTACCCGAAGCCGGAAGAATATTTCAACCTGTAAATGCTGCAGTATTGCCTACGGGCAGATATACAATCCGCCTCGGTTTGAATGGCAAAACATTTACAGCTCCATTTATTAAACAATAACTAACCCAACAGTCATGATAAATTAAAAGCTGTCTGTATCTTGCAGACGGCTTTTTTTGTATTAATAAAAAATAGGAATGATGAAATTAAATCCTGATAAAATACTTGCTATAATAGTTGTAATTGCATCCGTTTTGTTTTTTGTTTCATGTTCGCAATCAAGTACCGGTATTTATAAAACGTATTCTTTTTATAAAATAAATACACCCGGTACTATTCCAGTTGATGAAAATGGAAATGAAATTGGAAAAGTTCACGATACTACGTATGTAATTTATTTTGAAACCAGGAAAGCTGCACAGCCAAAACTAGTAGGTGCTTCTTTCAATGGAAATTTTTATAAGATGAATCTTTTTGAGGAAAAGGAGAATACCATTGCAATTGGGAACAGCCTACCGGATAATAAGCCAGTTGTTCTTAAAACAGGAAGCAATCGAAAATTATGGAAAGCAGAGTTAGGTATGATTCTTAAAACTGCAACGGAACCCATAAAAGATAAATCAATTCTATCAATAGAAGTAGAACACGAAGGAAGAAAAGCAATTCGGGTTATTAAAAAACACACTGAGCTTGTTCCCGAATTACATTATTGATTTTACCTGACAGAAATTACTTTTTTGGAATAGCTGCGTTTGGAATAATACCTGATGTTACAGGATTCACTTTTACATTCGGAATTATTCCTAAGGTTGGTTGCTGTACTTTCATATTGGGTATACGACCCATTGTTTTTTG
>JANOFP010000083.1:0-6814 GCA_031413675.1 Bacteroidota bacterium | reverse complement strand
TGCTATCTCTGTCCCGAATTTAGTCAGGGGTTTTTTGCCATTGATGATTTTATTATTTCAGTTTTTGAGAAACAAAATATTTATCGGCGATTATATCACTGCTGCATGGGTTACCGGACTGATTGTAATTATTGCCGGGTTTATTTCTGCAGTATATACAAAAGAAACCTTTGGTAAAGATTTAAATTTTGTTGAAACATAAGTTAGTTGGATTGAAATTTTAAACAGTCGGTGGATTGTCATTTCCGGGTATAAAAAGAAAGATCATACCATAAGAATCTTGCTTGCCATATATAAAAAGAAACATTACTTCATCGGTGTCCTGTCTTGCCGAGGCTCTGCGAGGCATCTCAAAGACATCGAATATGGAAAGCTTTTTATTTTAAAGCGACTCGAATAATTATAACCTCTGGAAATTCCTCTTCGTCCTTGGCGGACTCAGTAATTGATAACCCTCTAATCGGAAACTTTTTATTTAATTGAATAAGCCAAAATGTATATTACTAAATAAATCATCAACCTATTGGAGTCTTGTCATCCACCATCTGGGGACTAAACATCATTAACAATAGAAATAGGAATAAAACAGGGATTAATTTATTTCTTTAACTTGTGGCATGGACAAAAGAACATTTATAAAAAATATTTCAATTATGGGTATTGGTATTACTGCGGGCAATCCGCTGGATGAATGGTTAAAAAAATATGACACTGTTCTGCCGGGTTACCTTGCTGATGATGAAATTTTTTGGGAAGGCATCCGCAAAGGATACCGGATAAAACAGGATTATATCAATCTTGAAAATGGTTACTATTGTTTTCTTCCGCAGGAATCATTGGAAAATTATATCAATCATATTCGTGAAATAAATTATGAGGCTTCCTACTACATGCGTACCAAACGCTTTGATGATAAAAAAAGAATGGCAGCAAAATTGACTAAACTGGCCGGCTGTACTGAAGAAGAATTAATTATAACAAGAAATACGAGTGAAGGATTAGATATGGTAATTGCCGGCACACACTGGCAACCGGGTGATGAAGCGGTAATGGCCGAACAGGATTACGGCGCTATGCTCGATATGTTTAAGTTGATTGCAAAAAGATATGGTGTTGTAAATAAAATAGTTTCTGTTCCCAATCATCCTGCATCCGATGAAGAAATTGTAAATCTCTATGCCAATGCTATAACGTCTAAAACAAAATTGCTGATGGTTTGTCATATCATCAATATCACCGGGCAGATATTACCAATAAAAAAGATTTGCGATATGGCGCATAGCAAAGGCGTGAAAGTATTAGTGGACGGCGCACATGCATTTGCACATTTTAAATTTTCTATTCCGGATCTCAACTGCGATTACTACGGAACCAGTATGCATAAATGGTTAAGTGTACCGTTGGGTGCGGGTTTTTTATATGTAAAAAAAGAAAATGTTCCGGACATCTGGCCATTGCTTGCATCAAACGCAGATAGAAAGGATGATGATATTTATAGGTTAAATCATACCGGCACGCATCCCTGTGCAACCGATTTAACAATTGCAGATGCGATTGATTTTTATTTAAAAGTGGGAGTGGAGCGTAAAGAAGCAAGATTACGGTATTTGCAATTGTACTGGACGGGCAAAGTAAGAAACATTCCAAATATAATTGTGAATACACCGGCAGATGCAGCAAGATCGTGTGGCATTGCAAACGTGGGTATAAAAAATATGAAGCCGGCTGATTTAGCAGATAAGCTTTTTAAGCAGTATAAAATTTATACGGTGGCTATTGATTATGCCAATGTACACGGTTGCCGTATTACACCCAATATTTATACCACGCCAAAAGAATTGGATCAATTGGTGATTGCTTTGAAAGAATTAAGTGGGAACTGATAAACCAGCGATGTCATTAAAAAGTAATCCGAGGTGTAATTTTTTTTTTAAGAAAAGCTTTAACTCCTCGAAGCTAAAAAAATATTCAAACTTTCGGAGTCTTGTCATACCGAGCCGTTACTATCAGTCTAATTATAATTGAGTAAAATCAGGCGAGGTATCTCAAACTGTTATATTCTCTTTGAGATACCTCGCTTAAGTACGTTAAATTCAGAAACTCAAAACTGTACCGATCGGTATGACAAAACTCTTAGCGATCGATGGGATATTATGTGTAGGCGCAAACATTATAAACTCCTTAGTGATAATTTTTTTTGCCGAAGATTATTTTGAGATGATGAAAGATACAGAACATGAAGCCGGGTAAATAGGTTTCAAAATTTATTTTTATAGCTGCTGATTTTTTCTGAACTTACTGCGTATGTAAACTTATCATTATGAATTTTATCAAAGCATGTTTAGTTTCAGAATTACCAAACAACAGTCAGAAAATTGTACAATGTGGTGCACATAAAGTGGCATTGTTTAATTTTAATAATGAAATTTCTGCAATAGCTAATTCCTGTTTGCATAAAGCAGGACCGTTGGGCTTGGGCTTGGTAGAAAAAAAATACGATGGACTTTATGTTACCTGTCCCTGGCATGGCTGGGAGTATAATATTAAAACCGGTTCGGCACCTCCGGGGTTTAAAGATCAACAAGCCGTATATGAAATTAAGATTGATGGTGATACTATTTTAATCAGTGAGCAACCGGTTATAAAAGCACACCGTGAATTACATGATTTAAAAATAATAGAAGATCTGGTAAAACTAAAATATCAAACTACACCCGAATCAAAAAATATTCTTGGCATTTCCACTACTAATATGAATGATGATTTGCCACGCTACAGTACCTCGGAAGCTGCATTGGAAATGGCATTGGATTATGCAAAAAAACATCATGGTGCTGAAACAAAAATGCTGAAGCTCCGTGAGCTGGGTTTTCGTGCATGCGAAGGTTATTACAGTCAGCATATGAATGCATGTACCTGGCCCTGTAGCATAACTGAAATGAAACCCGATGATGGGATGACACAAGTGTATCGGGATATGATTTTATGGGCAGATGTTTTATTGGTAGCCACGCCCATACGCTGGGGCAATCCTTCATCTTTATATTTTAAAATGGCCGAACGGTTGAACTGTGTTCAAAACCAGATTACATTAAAAGATAAAGTGCTGGTGAAAAATAAAGTTGCTTCATTTATTATTACCGGCGGGCAGGATAATATACAGCAAGTAGCCGGGCAGATGATGGTATTCTTTACCGATCTTGGTTTTACATTTCCACCATTTAGTTTTTTAGGATGGAGCAGGGGATGGACTGCAGAGGATATGGATAAAAATGTAATGCAGTTTAAACGCAGCGAATATATTCAACGTACTGCAAAGGAGATGGTAGATAATTGTCTTGAAACATCCATGCAGATTAAACAAATGAAAAGCGAAAAAATGAAAGCTCCAAAACCTCACAAAGGGGATTCACTAACTGCCGATATCATAAACCCTGATATGAATGTGTGAGTGTATATAAAACAATTTATCAGTTTATTTCTCTTTCCCCGGTTCAGTTATATCTTTTGTTTCATCAATAGAATGAGATTGCAGGGGGTTTGTTTCGTCTTTTGCGAGTTTGCTCAGTTGCAAATAATATTTTTTTATAACTTTCATTTCTTCTTCTGTAATCTCTTCAACATTTACAAGCCTGTTACTTGCAAATTCGTTGGCTGCAATCAATTCATCGAGCTTAAGCTGTATAGCTAATGAATCTTTGTTTTGTGCTTTTTGTATAACAAATACCATCAGGAATGTTATGATAGTTGTAACCGTGCTGAGTATTGTTTTCCAAAGATCAGAATAATGGAACAACGGTCCCGTAAAACCCCAAACTGAAACAAAAAGTATTGCGATAATAACAGCGGGGGTGCTTCCGGTGAATTTGGAAACAAGTTGTGCAAGCCGTTCAAAGAAACCAGCTTTTGGGAGATCTGTTTCGCTTTTCATATTTGTTTAATTGATTTCAATACAAATTCAAAATAAATGAATAAAGGAAAGCCCTTAAAAAAGCATTTCATTTTAAGAGCTTTATTAAACCAGGTTAAAAAATTTCTTTACTGCAATTATTAATTGAAAGTATAACGGATGGAAAAACCACCCCAGTTACCATTAAAGGCATAATAATCACCAAAATCTACAGATGGTTGCCAGTCAATACTCATATTGATTGGGGCACCCTTGAATTTATAATCCAATCCTAAAACTCCGTCAACTCCTACAGAAGAACCACCTGTACGATCGGGGTATCTTCTTTTCCATGTGTTATTCCAAACACTGATATGGGCGCCAAGGCCTGCATACCATTTTAATCCTGCCGCACCATTAATGTCACCGTGAAATTCATACAGACCGGTAATACGCATACCATCTCTCCAGAAATAACCGATGCCTTCTAAAGCAGCATTGGGTTTTATAAAGTGTTTGATGGTAATACCTGCACCGGGATAAAACTTAACTCCAAGAGCCGTTTTATACGAACTTCCTTTTGATTGTGCATGTGTTACTGTAATTGAAAAACTGGCACATACGAGGATAAGAATAATTATTTTTTTCATTAATTTATTTTTTCTGGTTTACTAAAAATTAAAAATAGATTCAGTAAAGATGAGTCGCTAAGTACAGATGATTCTTATACAATTGGAGAAGAATGTTATATAGTTCTCATGTTTTGCTGTAGAGGGTAGCTGCAGACGCAAAAAAACTACGCATGAATAATATCTTACAGCTTAGTTTTGAAAAATGAAAAAAGTTTCACTTTGGATAATGATTGTATTTTACCTGCTTGCCGGTATAAACCATTTTATAAACCCGGATTTTTATTTAAAAATAATGCCGCCCTGGTTGCCCTGGCATAATGAACTGATATTTATAAGCGGTGTTTTTGAAATTTTATTTGCATTGTTGTTGATATTACCATCTACCCGTCGGGTAGGTGCGTGGTGTATTATTCTGTTGCTAATTGCGATTTTTCCTGCGAATATTCAGATGTTACTAAATTACATTCATGAAAATAATACACTGTTATGGATTGCTATATTGCGATTGCCACTTCAGGTACTAATGATTTTATGGGCATATTCTTTTACTAAAGAGATTAAGTAAGAGGCAGAATAATTTGTTGCTGAATTAATTTCGAAACAACAGCGGCTTGGCGCTGTGGCGGTATTCCGTGATCCGTTCAGCCCGGGCCGCTGCCGAATAAAGTTACTGAAGTTGATGATATATACTGCAGCTGGGCTTTATTCGTTAAGCCGGAACTGAAACTGAGCAGCGAACAAAAAGCTGGGAATATATTCGTCGCCCCCCCATAGTGCCAAACCGCCCTGTTAGCTGCAGTTAATCGTCAATAGTGGGTTCATAATTTATAACGCAAATACAACTCGGCTTACTATCAAATGAATCTATTTCAAACTTTTGGCCCATTCATCCATTTTCTTTTCCAATAAAGAAAGCGGCATGCTTCCGTTCTTCAGCACTTCATCATGAAAAGAAGCAATTTTAAATTTATTACCCAGTTCTTTTTCGTATTTAGTTCGCAACTCACGAATCTTTAAAGCGCCTATTTTGTAGCCAAGCGCCTGGCCGGGTATGGCCATATATCTTTCAATCTCCGCTGTGGCACCTTCTTCACTGATCGCTTCATTATCCATCATATATTTAATAGCTTCTTCCCTTGTCATGCCTTTTGTATGAATTGCAACATCCACCACCAAACGGATAGCTCTATGCATTTCATCGCCCAGCGCACCAATGTATTGATAAGGGTCGGTATACAGCCCAAGTTCTTTGCCCAGGCTTTCGCAATACAGTGCCCAGCCTTCTACATAAGCGTTTTGTCCGCCAAAGCGGCGGAATTTTGGCAATATCGTATCTTCCATTTGCAGCGATAACTGGTAATGATGGCCGGGGATGGCCTCATGTAAAAACAAACTTTCCATGCCGCTTGTTGTATTGTATTTGGTTGCATCAAGAATGGGCACGTAGAAAATGCCGGGCCTGGTTCCATCAGGAGTACCGGTAGTGTACTCAGCGGTGGCGCTTGCCGCACGAAAAGCTTCTGTTTGCCTGATCTCGAATTTTGACCTGGGTACATTAGTAAACATTTTCTCCAGGTTTTGTTTCATGGTTTTATGTATGGTATGAAAAGCAGCCAGCACATCTGCAGGCGTTTTGTATGGCATGAATTTTTTATCCGTTTTCATATATTCAAAAAATGCAGGCAGGCTGCCTTTAAAACCAACTGCATTCTTTACACTGTCCATAATGCCAAGAATACGTTTCACTTCAGATAAACCAATATTATAGATCTCTTCGGGTGTTTTATCTGTTGTTGTCTGGTAGCGGGCAAGGTATTCGTAATAAGCTTTACCATCGGGCAGCGAACCTATACCGGATGTTGTACGGGCTTTTGGTAAATATTCGCTTTGCAGAAAATCGGCAAGCTTCTTATACGTGGGCGATATTTGTTCGTTCACCATCTTTATATAAGTATCGGTTAATCTTTTCTTTTCTGCCACTCCAAAGCTATCCGGTATTTTTTTTACAGGAGCATAAAACAGGTTATCCTGTACATGTGCACTATCCGTAACCAGCGCTGTAAACTGAGTTATCATTTTTACCACTAATGATTTTGGAAGAACATAATTTGCCGCCATTCCCTTACGTAAATAAACGATAGAACTATCGGCCCATACAGTAAAAGCAGTGACCCTTTTTATCCAGTTATCATAATCGGTTACCGTTTTAAAAGGCTGAACACTTTCGCCGCTGCCGAATTGCCCCATATCTATCGGCAAGGACCAGAGTTGATTAAAGGGAATATAATTATCG
>JANOFP010000082.1:0-1834 GCA_031413675.1 Bacteroidota bacterium | reverse complement strand
TCATACGCAGGACGCTACACGCTCGAAGCTCGCGGAGGGGTTCACTTCTTACCGCCTTCGGCCTTCTTGGGGGCATCGGCCTTCTTGGGAGAAAGATCTGCTAATTCTACAATGGTGCCTCCTTCCATAACATAGTCGCCCTGCTGCACATTTAAGACAGTGATATAACCACTGTAAGTACTATAAAAAGTTGTGGTGGGATTTGCTTTTGCGTCCTTTTCAAGTTGGGTAATCTGGGCATTGCTCATTCCCCATAATAAAAGTTTATTTCTTGTACTTTGCAGCAATGAATTAAAATCAATAACATCATTGCCGGTAAATGTTTTTTGTCTTTCCAATGCCAGCAAATATTCCTGTTTTGCATTGTTCAATTCTTCGCTGTAAATATCATAGAACTTATCTCCTTTGCTTATATAATCGCCAACATTTCTAAAATACAATATCTCCACTCTTCCCATAACTCTTGAACTAATTGCTGACATTTTTGACTGGTCAAAATTTAAGACCGCTGTTAAAACAGTTTGACTTCCTATGTTTCCTGAACGAATTGTATCAACAAAAATATTTCCTAATTGAATTTGCTGATCGCTGAGTTGTAATTCGTCTGCATTTTGCGCTTTTGATTTTTTCACTGCTGTCAGCGGCATTTTACAGATAGGACACTTACCGGGTTTATCTTCCACTACCTGCGGATCCATAGAGCAGGTATAATACACATCGCTATTTTCAACATGCCCTTCATGCTTTTTGTCTGTGCAAGCCCACAAAAAAATTAGAAAAAATATTAGTACGTAACGCATAACTACTCCTTTACTTTAATAAAGCTTTCGCTATCAATTAAAAATTGTGCTTTTATAGCTACAGAATCTGTTTCTGACAACCCGCCTGTAATCTGAATGTTATTACCCGTTGTTATCCCGGTAATAACCTTCTTTGGTTTAAAGCCATCCGCCACTTTTATAAAAACAATTCTGTCAATACCCAGTGAGGTTACTGATTCTTTCGGCAACCAGTAACCTATAGCCGGATGCGCTATGATCAATCCACGCACCTGGCTCCCCACTGGTAAACGCATGCTGGAATTATCAAAGTAAACCCTTGCCGAAGTAGTCCGGCTTCCCTCCCTGTAAAAAGGCTCTATAAAATCAATGCGTCCCTGAAAAGACCTGCCAGGTGCAGTTTCGGGTGTTATTGTTACCAACTGTCCCTTTTGAATCAAAGCCTGGCCATCGGTGTAAATATTCAATACAGCCCATGCGTTTGAGGGGTTGTAAACACTAAAAAGGTTTTGTCCCTTTTGTACATACATACCTTGTTTTAAATTTAATACTTCTGTACTGGGGTTAATAGCAGTCATAATTGTTGAAGATGTCTGCGGACTCATGGCAGCAGATCCATCACCGGCATTATGTATATGACCACTTAAGTTGCTATAAACACTTACAGAAAAAAAGGGGTTGCCTGTTTGCGTTATACTTTGCACCTGATCTGTAGTCATTCCTAACAATAATAATTTTTGTTTGGCTGCAAGTATCAATGAACTATTGCCCGCATCATTTTTTAAAATAAAAAGAAGATTTTGTTGTGCCGTAAGCAATTCCGGGCTGTAAATATCCATTATTTTTTGTCCTTTTTTAATGTACTGATAATTATACCGGACATATAATTTTTCCACCCTTCCATTTATTCTTGCTGAGATATTACCAATCATACGGGTATCGTATTCAACCCTACCCAGGGCATCAATTTCAGCCACTATCTGTTCTTTTTTAATGGCTGTGACGGGGATAGTAGAAATTACATATTGGTTGGTTGGCTTAAATAATGATTCTAA
>JANOFP010000081.1:0-4226 GCA_031413675.1 Bacteroidota bacterium | reverse complement strand
GTTCTTTCAACCACTTTAAAAACTTATACAACAGCTGGTAATCTCAATAATCATATCGGTATCCCACTTACCATTCTGCAAATAAAACAAGATGCTCAAATAGCAGTGATTGAAATGGGTGCCAATCATCAGAAAGAAATTGAGGGTTATTGTAATTACACATTACCAACTCATGGCTTAATCACAAATTGTGGCAAAGCACATCTTGAAGGTTTTATAAATGAAGCCGGCGTAAGAAAAGGGAAAGGAGAATTATTTGATTATCTGCGTGCCAATAATGGAACAGCCTTTATAATGAATGATTATGAATATTTACAAGAAATGAGTCAGGGAATTTCAAAAATCATAAAATACGGATCTGCTAATTCAGACGTAGAAGGAATTGCTATTAACAATGAAACGCAGTTAACTGTAGAAATTAAGAAAGGAAATTTTACGGGAAAAATAAAAACGCAATTAGTAGGTGATTTTAATTTACCCAATGTTCTGGCAGCCGTTACAGTTGGCATATATTTTAAAGTTCCGGCAGAAAAAATTAAATCAGCTATTGAAAACTATGTTCCTTCCAATAGCAGGTCTCAACTAATTGAAAAGGGGACTAATAAAATAATTCTTGATGCCTACAATGCTAACCCCAGCAGCATGAAACTGGCAATAGAAAATTTTGCAAAAGTGAAAGATGGAAAAAAAATATTGATATTAGGTGCTATGGCAGAATTGGGGAAAGAAACAGAACATGAACATCAGCAAATTATCAGCTTAATTCGTAAGCATATTTGGGATGAAGTAATATTAGTTGGAGAAAATTTTAATAATCTCAATCATCCGTATAAAAAATTTTCTTCAAGTAATGATGCGAAAGAATGGTTTAAGAACCAGCATTTTCAAAACACATTTTTTTTGGTAAAGGGAAGCAGAAGTACACAAATGGAAAAAATAATTGAATAAAAAAATTATGAGCTGGAAAGAACAATTTCCCCAATTTGAATCAGGCCTGATTGAAACAATCAGTAAACATGCAATTGAAAAAACATATCAGACCGGAGAAGTTATTATGCGTACAGGGCAGTTTATTAAATCCACTGTAATTATTTTAAAAGGCCGAATCAAGATTTACAGAGAAAGTGATGACGGCGGTGAATTTCTTATGTATTACCTGGGGCCAGGTGAAGCTTGTGCTGTTTCGATGATTTGTGCAATTCAATCAACGGCCAGCGAAATAATGGCAAAAGCAATTGAAGAAACTGAAGTATTGATGATTCCAATTCAGTTGATGGATGAACTGATGAACAAATATAAAAGTTGGTACCAATTTGTAATTCAAACTTACCGCAGCCGCTTTGATGAAATGCTGGCTGTTGTAGATAACATAGCTTTTAGAAACATGGATGAACGATTGGAGTTTTACCTGAAACGTTTTAAGAATGAAACCGGGAAAAAAACATTCGAAACATCTCACCAGGATATTGCAGATGATTTAAATTCATCCCGTGAAGTAATTTCCCGCCTATTAAAAAAAATGGAACAACTCGGAAAATTAAAATTGCACCGTAATGCAATTGAAATTTTAGATTTGTGATATTTATCACCCGAATTAAATAGTAAGTACTTCATTTTTGCACCCTGATAAAAATTAAATGGAAATTTTAGGTTATATCGCTTCTGTATTTATTGGCATTTCATTGGGCCTTATTGGAGGTGGTGGTTCTATTCTTACGGTTCCGGTTTTAGTTTATTTGTTCGGAGTAGAACCAGTTATTGCAACCGCTTACTCCTTATTTATTGTAGGTGCAACAAGTTTGGTTGGAACAGTACCCAAATACCGACAGGGTTTTGTCAATCTTAAAACCGCTTTAATATTTGGTGTACCGGCTATTGCAGCAGTATTTGCTACCCGTGCATTTATTATCCCGATGATTCCAGTTAAAATTTTCACCATCGGTGATTTTGTTTTTACCAAGTCCATACTCATGATGCTTTTATTTGCAGTGCTTATGGTTTTTGCTTCCATTTCAATGATTCGTGAAAAGAAAAAAGAAAATGGAAATGAATCAGGTGAACAAAAATTTAATTACCCACTGATATTACTGGAAGGATTGGTTGTTGGAGTACTAACCGGACTTGTAGGTGCCGGAGGCGGATTCCTTATAATACCTGCATTGGTTTTACTTAGTAAACTACCAATGAAACAAGCAGTGGGCACATCGCTGTTGATAATTGCTGCTAAATCATTGATTGGCTTTACCGGCGATTTAAAACATTATACGATGGACTGGCAATTACTTTTAATTGTAACGGCTCTGGCTATCGGGGGTATTTTTTTTGGCAACTGGCTTAGTCATAAAATTCATGGAGACCGGTTAAAAAAATGGTTTGGCTGGTTTGTATTGATAATGGGAATTTATATAATTGTTAAAGAATTATTTTTTCGGTAAACAAGTTTACTTCGTGTGACAAAAGTCATAGTAAACCATTTTACAGAACATCAACTTTGCCGTCACTAAACAGCATTGCAAAATTCTTAAAATAAAAATTTATGAAAATAGAACAAATTTATACCGGTTGTCTTGCACAGGGTGCCTATTACATTGAAAGTAATGGTGAAGCAATTGTAATCGATCCTTTGCGTGAGGTACAACCCTATATACAAAAAGCGGAAAGGAACAATGCAAAAATTAAATATGTTTTTGAAACACATTTTCATGCAGACTTTGTTTCGGGCCATATTGATTTAGCAAAAGCTACCGGCGCAAAAATTGTTTATGGCCCCACAGCCAATCCGGATTTTGAAGCACATATTGCTTCGGATGGTGAGGAACTGAAATTAGGAAATGTTACATTCAAAGTGCTGCATACACCCGGCCATACAATGGAAAGTACCTGTTACTTATTAAGAGATGAGAATGGAAAAGATGTTGCCATCTTCACAGGTGATACTTTATTTATCGGGGATGTTGGCCGTCCGGATCTTGCTCAAAAAGTAGTTGCAGATTTGACGCAGGATAAACTTGCAGGCTATTTATACGATTCACTTCGAAAAAAAATAATGCCTTTGGCGGATGAACTGATTGTTTATCCCGCACATGGTGCTGGTAGTGCATGTGGTAAAAACATGAGTAAGGAAACATCTGACACACTTGGTCATCAAAAAGCAACCAACTATGCCTTGCGGGCAAATATGACAAAAGAAGAATTTATAAAAGAAGTATTAACTGGATTAACTGCACCTCCCCAGTATTTTCCGCTGAATGTAATGATGAATATTCATGGATATGACAGCATCAACGAAGTAATAGAAAGAGGAACTCATGCATTGAGTGTGGATGCTTTTGAAACAGCAGCCAATGAAACCGGTGCATTGATTCTTGATACAAGAGACCCACAGGTTTTTGCAAAAGGATTTATTCCAAATTCTATAAATATTGGTGTGGATGGAAGTTTTGCACCATGGGTAGGTACAATGATACCCGATATTAAACATGAAATTTTATTGGTTACTGAACCCGGTCGGGAAGAAGAGGTAGTAACAAGACTGGCCCGTGTGGGATATGATTATGCAATCGGATATATCAAAGGTGGTTTTGATGAATGGAAAAAATCTGGTAAAGAAATTGATAGCATCAAATCAATCAACGCAGATGAGCTTGCTGAGATAGTTAAAAAAAATTCAGAAGCAAACATTCTGGATGTACGTAAAAAAAGTGAATATGATTCTGAACATATTGCAAATGCAGAAAATGCGCCGCTGGATTTTATCAACGACAGTATGCTGAAGGTCGATAAAAATAAAACCTATTATGTGCATTGTGCCGGTGGGTACCGCTCTATGATTTTTGCTTCTATCCTGAAAGCCCGGGGGTATGATAATCTGATAGACGTGAACGGTGGTTTTAAAGCATTGAAAGAAACAGGAAAATTTACGGTTACAGATTATGTTTGTCCATCAACTTTATTATAATTACTAAAAAAATATGAAATGAGCATAATGGAAACTTTATTCGGGAAAAAAGAAAAAACAGATTTTAAAGAACTGGTACAAAAAGGAGCAATAGTGATTGATGTACGATCGCCGGCTGAATACCGGAACGGCCATGTGCCTGGTTCAATTAATATAGCTCTTGAACAAGTTGGGTCTACTATAAATTCTTTAAAGCAGCGGAAAAGTCCGTTAATCATGGTTTGCCGTTCCGGCACAAGAAGCAATATGGCTACGATCATGTTAAAAA
>JANOFP010000080.1:0-3845 GCA_031413675.1 Bacteroidota bacterium | reverse complement strand
GCTATTCGCAAGGCATCATCATAATTTGCATCAATAAAATCACTTAACACAAATGCAATGCTTTTTTGCTTCGTTGTGTTATTAAAATATTTCAACGCCTTGCTTAACTGTGTTCCGCCATTTCGGGGTTCTATCGTCAGCAACTCCCGAACAATAAACAAAGCATGTTGCCTTCCCTTCTTTGGCGGAATATATTTTACAATCTCATCGTCATAAAATATCACACCAATTTTATCATTATTATTTACAGCCGAAAAACTAAGTACGGCGCCTATCTCCGTTATAATATCTTTTTTGGTTGCATGTATTGTTCCAAACAATGAACTTTTACTGATGTCAACAAGTAACATAACTGTAAGCTCTCTTTCCTCTTCAAAAATTTTACTGTACGGATGTCCCATTCTTGCAGATACATTCCAATCAATAAAACGAATATCATCACCTGCGGCATACTCACGAACTTCTTTATAGCTCATTCCTTTTCCTTTAAAAGCACTATGATATTCACCTGTGAATAAATCACTGGTGAGTTTCTTGCTTTTTATTTCAAGCAACCTGACTTTTTTTATTATGTCCGCCGTTGTAAGCATTTAAAGGGAAAAATAAAATTTGCACTTTTTAAAATAGTTTTCAATTGAACATTGAGCATTGAATATTGATTATTGAATATTTTTATTTGAGCTTCTTCAACACTAAGGAACATTGATCTGTTTTAAAACTTCCTCAATTACATTCTCAACATTCACACCTTCTGCTTCCGCTTCATAGGTCAAACCAATCCGATGACGAAGTACGTCAAAGCAAATACTTCTTACATCTTCAGGAATTACATAACCCCGTTTATTTAAAAATGCCTGCGACTTTGCTGCAAGAGCAAGATTGATACTACCACGGGGCGATGCACCATAACTAATCAATGGTTTTAATTTTTCTAATTTGTAGTGCTCCGGCCTTCTTGTTGCAAAAACGATATCAAGAATATATTGCTCAATTTTCTCATCCAAATATATTTCTCTGACCATCTCTCTTGCATTCAAAATTTCCTGAACCGATACAACCTGATTTATCGCAGGTAAATTTAATCCCTGCACATTACTTCGTATTATCAATTGCTCTTCCTGCATAGAAGGATAATCAACAATAACTTTCATAATAAACCGATCTACCTGTGCTTCGGGCAATGGATAAGTTCCTTCCTGCTCCAATGGATTTTGCGTAGCCAAAACCAAAAATGGTTCATCTAGTTTATAAGTTGTATCACCAATTGTTACTTGTCTTTCCTGCATCGCTTCCAGCAATGCACTCTGCACTTTTGCGGGGGCACGGTTTATTTCATCAGCCAAAATAAAATTTCCGAAGATGGGACCTTTGCGAACCACAAATTCATTTCGCTGCTGATGATAAATCATAGTACCAATTACATCGGCAGGCAGTAAGTCGGGAGTAAATTGAATGCGGCTGAATTTTGCATGAATTGCCTGCGCCAGACTTTTTATGGCAAGTGTTTTTGCAAGACCGGGCACACCTTCAAGTAATACATGCCCATTGCTCAATAAACCAATCAATAATTTATCAAGCATTGAAGTTTGCCCAACTATCACATTCCCTACTTCTTCTTTTATTTTTCCAATAAACTGACCCGCATAACTTATGCGATCATTTAATTTTCTGATGTCTTCGGCTGTCTTTAGCATTTTAATAATTTATTTTATGTTTCCAGCTTTCGTGTTACTATCATTGTCACTTCTGCCTGTCTCGCATATGCGGTGTCTCAATCTTGCCAATATGGATTTCAATTCGGCAAAATACGAACTTGCTTTTAGCAAATAACCTGCCGTTAGTAGAAAAGAATTAAATAATAACTAAAACAGGGGGAAAATACTTTTCAGTTCTAAAAATCGTTTATTACTTTTAAACCTTAAATCCCATTTCATGAAAAAGATAAATTCTTTGTTTTTCTGCATTCTGCTCATACTTTCTACTTTTTCTTATTCTTGTAGTAATAAAGAAGCAACACCTGCCCCGGTTCCAACAAAAACAGAAAATCTTACCCGTTCACCCTGGAAATTTCAAAGTGCCACTGCAGCCGGTACTGATATTTCCGCTTTACCACAGCTTGCATGTTTTATTGACAACATACTTACATTCTCATCAAACCTTAGTTTTACAATAAGCGAAGGAACTACAATATGTTCACCTTCAACAGCTGGAAACTTTACCTGGAGCTTTCAAACCGGCGAAACCCAACTTTTTTTGTCTGTGCCATTGCTCCCCGGTGGTTCAACTACATTTACATTAGTAAGTTTAAATGAAACGAATCTTGTGGTATCACAAAATGCATCAATTCCTCTTGGTTCACCACCCGTATTAGTTGTGATTACATTTAAACATTAAAAAATCAGGAAAGATATTTTCCGACAATCGGAACTCTTCTTCCAACTCCAAATGCTTTGGGTGAAATGCGTATGATCGGGCAAAACTGATTGCGTTTATACTCATTTACATTTACCATTTTTAGTACACGATCCACCAATGCCGCATCAAAACCCATTGCTTTAATTTCATTCGGCCCTTGCGTTCTTTCTATATACTGGTATAAAATTTTATCTAATATTTCATATTCAGGTAAGCTATCACTGTCTTTTTGATTGGGTCTTAGTTCTGCACTCGGAGCTTTGGTAATTATATTATCTGGAATTACTTCCCCATTCCGATTTATATATTTTGCCAAAGCATATACTTGCATTTTATAACAATCACCCAGCACTCCTAATCCACCAGCCATATCGCCATACAAGGTTCCGTAACCAGTTGCCAGTTCACTTTTATTAGATGTGTTGAGTAAAATATATCCATATTTGTTTGCAATAGCCATCAATAAATTACCTCGTACTCTTGCTTGTATATTTTCTTCAGCCAAACCAAATGGCAAATCCCTATAGATCGGTTTTAATTCTGTAAGAAATGATTCAAAAATATTTTTTATCGGAACAATATCATATGCATTCCCAAGGTTCTTACTTAATAGTTCTGCATCATCCACAGAATGTGAGCTGGAAAATTGCGATGGCATTAAAATGGCTCTCACATTTTCTTTGCCCAACGCTTTGCAAGCAAGTGCAATTGCTACAGCGCTATCAATACCACCGCTACTGCCAATAATTGCTTTAGTAAACCCCATTTTAAAAAAATAATCTTTAATACCCAGTACAATTGCATCATGCACCTGATGAATATTCAAATTATATTCAAGTTGTACCGGATTTAATTCTTTATTTGGAATTCGGCTGGCCGGTTCCAGAATTTTTCCATTGATTGTTCCATCGTTATTTAATTCTATTATATCTACAGCCTCCTCAAACATTGGCGATTGATGACAAAGATTACCGGACTTATCAAATACTAATGAAGCCCCATCGAAAACAATTTCAGTCTGGCTGCCAACAGCATTGCAGTAAAACATCGGCAGTTTATATTTCATCACATTTGCTTTGATGGTTGCTTTCCGGTCTTCATCATGTGTATAATCAAATGGCGAAGCAGAAAGATTAATCATTACGTCCGGGCTTTGTTTCATCAATTCATCCATCGGGCAAATGCGGTATAACGGATTATCTCCAAGATTCCAGATGTCTTCGCAAATCGTAATTGCTAATTTTTTCCCTTTAAACCCAACAACATTCCAGTCATAAGCTGGTTCAAAATAACGGTACTCATCAAATACATCATAGTTTGGCAAACAGGTTTTATGTATTTCGGCTTTCACTTCTTTTTCGAAAAGAAAAAAAGCTGCGTTAAATAAATCCTTCCCTTGTTTAACCGGATTTCGGGCAGGCGAACCAACT
>JANOFP010000079.1:0-13027 GCA_031413675.1 Bacteroidota bacterium | reverse complement strand
TATTTCATTTTCAACGGCTTTTAAACTGTATTTATCTCCGGAAATAGTTTTGATTATAGGTTCTTCATCTAATCCCAGCACTTCAGAAATTGTATTAAAAAGGAGTAAGGCTCTGTTCATATCATTTTTACAGGAGGCGCCGATTACTTTTTCATTTGTATTGGCAACGCAAATTACATGCATCCTTACAGTTCTTTCGGCAGCTGTCACGTTTTTAGTTCTTACGTCAAATAGGGATTTGTAAAAATCTTCCGATTCTGAAAAATAATTTCTCACAAAGTCTTTTTCCAATTCGATGCTTTTTAAAAGTTTAGATTCAATCAAATTGTTTTTTACGGGAAGCATTTTTACAGCTTCGGTTGAAACCGCCCAGGGTTCGAGTGTAAGTGAAGTGGAATTTATTTTATACCAAAACAAACACGGCTGATATTTCAGATCAGTTTTTCCTTTAATAATTTCTGTGCCGGTTGATTTATAAAATAAAAATTTGTTATTTGGCATACCCGCAGCATTCAGCACATACTGCTCCTGCATTTTTACTTCTACTAGCATTGTCTCTTTGGTATCCGGAGCTATATAACTAACCCGCATAAAGCCGGAGCCATCTTTGAATTTTACAAAGAACGATTGATACGTAGTTGTGTCTTTAGCTATCGGTCCTTTAAACTTAAAATGATTAAAAGATTGTGCTGATAAATTACGTAAACCAGTAAACAGGATAAAAAGACAAATGATTATTCTTGTTGACATAACAGTTAGTTTATAAGTAAGTTGAGAATTTTAAAGCTACGTTCATATTTTTAAAAATATGCTTACATCCGTTCAGTTTATATTTTTTTTGGTAGTACTAAAATCTTGTCGTAAAATTATGCTCTAAACCAAAATAAAAATGATAAGAAAATCACCTAAAAATGCTTTTAAAGCAATTCTTGGCGGAGTATTATTTGCTTCTTTTATTCTGATCAGCTGCAATAATGAGAAAAAAGAAGCTGTTGCTGAGCCGGCTAAAGTTGAGGATGCTTCAACAAGACCAATTGATCCTCCTAAAGAAGGTATGATTGATACGGCTGCAACAAGACCAATTGTTGATCCTCCCAAGTAGGATTAATTTAAAATTCGTTTTTGAATCAGGCTATCTGAATTCCGGAATTTCCGTTTTTTCAGATAGTTTTTTATTTATCAGCATGTGGCTTTCTGTGATGTATTAATTTATGAATCATCCATTGTTCTGCACGGTGATGCATGGGTATTAAGATTGCAGCAATTGCTACAAAAATTAATATTTCAAAAATAGGAGTGTGGTTGGTCAATTTTGCAACCGTTGGATGTAAAAATAAGGTGAGGTATTCAAAAAATATCAGCAATGAAAGAATGCCCAGTAACTTGATTGCACGAATATGTAATTTTACCCGGCTTAGAAAAAGAGTAAGCAGGAAAAATCCGGGAATAAATATTCCGATAAATAATAATTGTAACCTGTCATTTCTCTCTTTTTCTTCTCTACTTTTTGTTTCTGCTAATACTAATTGCCTTGTAATTTCATTACTTGATAGAATCTGCGATTGTCTTATTTTATCTTTACTATTTAGTGAATCATTCAATGACTTTTCAATATTTATATAGGTAAACGCACTGTCAATATTCCTAGCTTCACTGTAAATCTGAGTAATAAATTTAGCTGCATCTAATTGTTGCAATAAAAAACCATCTTTTTTAGCCATTAGAAATGAAGCTTTAGTGTAATAAATTGCAGAATCTGAGTTTTTAAATAAACTGTACAACTTGCCCAGACCAAGATTCACTTCACAAATTTGTTCTTCATTTTCTGCAATCATTAAATAATCAATTGCTGATTTATAATTCGAAAGCGAATACTGAAAATTGGATTGCTTCCGGTAAATATTGCCAAGCCCGGCAAATGAAGCGCCGATCAAATTTGAGTTTTTAGTTGAATCTGCTTCCCTTTTAGAATTACTGTAATAAAGGAATGCCGAATCCAATATATTCAGCCGGTCATACGAGTCGCCGATATTGACATAACTATAATATTTTAATTCCTTGATATTGTTTTTCTGGATAATTGAGTCAGATTTATAATAATAATAAAGTGCCTGGCGGTAATCATTCTGATATGCATAAACATTTCCAATGCTTATTAAGACAATTGCCATTTTCCGTGTTTCATTTCTTTTTTCTTCAATCTCAAGTAATTGAAGATTATATTCGAGAGCAAGTGGATAATTTCCGATTTTGGAATTAGATTTTGCCAGGGCTTTCAAAGAAAAATATTCGCCATTCTCAAATCGAATATTCCTTGAAAGTTTTAATGCTTCCAATCCAATAATTAAAGCGGTATCTGGATTAGAGAGGTAAACAAATTCAACCAAATCCGTTAATAATTTTGCTCTATTACTATCTATTTTTTCAACTTTAAGTAACTGAATTATGCTATCTGCTTTTTGTTTTTGAGAAAAGACTTTTTCTGAAAAACAAATGAAAGAAAGAAAGATGACAATTTTTTTACACATGTAATTGCTGGTGGCTTTAGTCGGTACCTACTATTTTCAAATATAAATACAAGGCCGAAATTACTGATAAAAATCTTGTGTGTGTATTGATATTTGCATTGATATCAATAATTTTATAAATTCCATTGAATGAACTGTCAGCTAAAGATAATAAAGACTACATATAGGAACTTCAGTAATCGTTTCGGGTTAAAATATTTATTTATCAGAGCAAAACATTAATACCAGAAGTTTGAAAAAAATAAATTGGGGCATAATCGGATGCGGCGATGTTACTGAATTAAAAAGCGGGCCTGCTTTTAATAAAGTAAATAATTCATCCTTAGTAGGCGTTATGCGGCGGGATGCAGCAAAAGCTGAAGATTATGCCCGCCGGCATAACGTCCCGAAATGGTATAGCGATGCAAATCAGCTTATCAATGACCCGGATATAAATGCTATCTATGTTGCCACACCACCCTCATCACATTTGCATTATACAATAGAAGCTTTGAATGCAGGCAAACCTGTTTATGTTGAAAAGCCCATGGCAAATAATTATGCTGACGCCAGAAAGATGTTTGAAGTAGCTGATGCAAAAAATATAAAATTAGTTGTGGCCCATTATCGCCGGGAGCAGCCACGTTTTAAAAAAATAAAACAATTCATAAAAGACAAAGCAATAGGTGAAATTTTATTTGCAAAAATTGAATTGCAAAAACCGCCTTTGACGGATGAAGAAATGAAAAACCCGATGATTGCATGGCGAATAAATCCTGCAATTGCAGGTGGCGGGCTATTTCATGACCTTGCTACCCATCAACTTGACCTGATGTATTATTTTTTTGGAGCTATAAAAAAAGTAGCTGGCATTGCAACCAATCAGGGCGGGGCATATAAATCCGATGATATGGTAGCCGGAAATATCTTATTTGAAAATGGGATTGCAATGAGTGGTACATGGTGTTTTAATTCACCTTTCGAAAAAGATTACTGCGAAATTATTGGCACAAAAGGGAAAATAAGTTTTACTATTTTCAGTACTAAAACATTTTTGCTTGAAATGAATGGTTCCGTTACCACTCATAATTTCGACGAATTGAAACATGTGCAGCAACCGATGATTGAAGCGGTTGTAAAATATTTTTTAAATGACGGTCATAATCCATGCTCAGGTAGCGAAGGAGCGGAGGTTATGCGATTGATGGAAGAGTTTGTTAGTCGTTAAAATAATAAAACCCGTTACAGGTAAGTTTATCAATAGATTTTTTTTATCCTTAATTTTTATATTTTCTCTGGCACAGTGAGTATTGAAACTTTAATGGGCAGGAGTGGGTCACTTCTTTATTTATTATACGGAATATAATTTTCCCATTGCCATGGTGTATACGTATCAGCAATGGCTAGTTCCAATAATTCTTTAAAAACACTTTCGCCATTATCGCTGTTTGTCATTATTAATACACCTGTTTTTTTCTCTGGAAAAAGGATGAAGTAATGCTGAAATCCATCGCTGTGACCTTCTTTAAAAGCCCCTGTTCCGTATTTTGTTTTTAATAATCCCCATCCTAAACCATAGCTTAAATTGATAGTATCATATGCATCTGTGTCCATTTTAGCTTCAGGGCCAAACTGCTGCTTGCTTTTAATCCGAATCTGTGGTTTTATCATTTCATTGAAGGATGATTCCTTCAATAATTTTCTATTTATTACTGCCGTCAAAAATTTTGCGTAGTCAGCAAGTGTTGTTTCCATACTTCCGGCAGCACCCGCTTCATCTTCTGTATCTTTTGGTAATGGCTTTCCACTTGCATCATGTCCATTACAGTATTTATTTTCAAACTTCTTTTGCCACACATAACTGGTCATTTCCATACCAAGTGGATTAAATATTTTTTCTCTTGCCAAATCTTCCAGTTTTCTTCCGGTTATTTCTTCAATAACAAATTGTAACAGTTGTAATCCTTCACCTGAATAACTGTATTTTGTTCCCGGGTCAAACTGAAAATACAATTTACCGTTTTCATCAAGCCCCGTATCAGTAAGCCACCGCCAGTTTGGAAATCCTATTGTATGTGACAGGCACATACGAGCCGTAATCTTTCTATATCTTTTATCTTCTTTTAAATCTGAAAAACCCTTCCACTCTTTTTCAAATTTTATTTCAGGCAGCGGTTGTTTCAGATAGTTTTGGATTGGCGTATCAAGATGAATGATACGATCCTCCGCCAGCTGCATAACCAAATGTGCAAAAACTATTTTACTTAATGATGCGCCATAAAAAACTGTATTAATGCCGAGAGTATCTTTCTGTGTTAAATTCTTGCATCCAAATGCATTTTGGTAAATGACTTTGTTGTTATTAAAAACAGCAATAGCCAATCCGGCAACTTTTGCTTCATTTGTTATAGTCTCTATTTTTTTGGTAAAGTTTATTACATCGATAGTTGAGCCATCTAATTTTTTTATGTTTGCCTGATTTATACAACCAGTTATGATGACTAAAATAAATATAAAGCTTGTAGAAAATTTCATAATACTTTGATAGCTGAACTACGAAAGTTGATGTTTCTTTTTGTCCCTGCTGTGCCTTTGGTATACTAATTCTTTTCCTTAACTGCCTTGAACTTCCAGGCATGTTTTTTATAGCCGGATATCAAATAAACATTTTTTTTTGTTTTTGATAATTGAATGGCTCTCATAAATGACACTACTAGAACCCCTTCTTTTTTCCAGTTACCGGTAAGGTTTCATCAAGCCATTTATAAAACTCCTTTTGCCATACCAAAGCATTTTGTGCACTGAGTACCCAATGGTTTTCATCGGGCAAATAAAGTAGTTTGCTTTTTATTCCCCGGATTTGTGCCGCCTGAAATGCCTGCAAACCTTGTTCTATCGGTACACGATAATCTTTTCCACCCTGAATTATTAGTATTGGTGTATTCCATTTATCAACATAATTGATTGGATTAAACTGATTGTAGGTTTTTTGTGCAGCCGCATTTGTCTTATCCCAGTATGGACCACCATAGTCATAGTTTACAAACCAAAGTTCTTCGGTTGTGCCATACATACTTCTTGTATCAAAAATTCCATCGTGTGAAATAAAAGTTTTGAATCGTTTTTTATGAATACCAGCCAGCATAAATACAGAGTAACCACCATAGCTTGGGCCTACACAACCCAACCTGTTTTTATCTACAAATTTTTCATTGCTGATATTATCGATAGCAGATAAATAATCATTCATTACCTGGCCGCCATGATCTTTACTAATCTGTTCATTCCATTTTGTACCATATCCCGGCATACCTCTTCTGTTAGGGGCTACTACAATGTATCCCTGCGAAGCCATCAATTGAAAATTCCAGCGGAAAGAATAAAATTGTGTGAGGGGTGACTGTGGACCACCCTGGCAATATAATAAGGTTGGATATTTTTTATTTGGATCAAAATCGGGAGGATAGATTACCCAGACCAGCATTTTTTTTCCATCGGTAGTGGTTACCCATTTTCTTTCTGTTTTACACATACCAATGGAGTTATAGGTTTCATCGTTTATATGAGTCAGTTGTTTCATATCTCCTCCTGAAATATTAACTGAGTATAATTCTGCAGCATGGTTCATATCGGTACGTGATACAATTAATGAATTGCCAGACTGTCCAATAATATTATTTACATCAAAATCACCTTTAGTGATCTGTCTTATATCCGGGAGTTTCATAGTGGAACCAGTATAGTCTACTTCAAATAATTGAAGAGTGCCGTTTATAGGTGCCCAAAAGAAAATGCTTTTGCCATCATCAGACCATCGAAAACCTTCCACATGAATTTCATCTCTGTGTTTTGTAAGATTTGTTACACCTATTCCGGTGGATACAACCAGGTCCTGCTTGTCCGATTCAAAACCATCTCTTTTCATACTCATCCAGGCAAGTGTACCATTTTTGCTGAAAGATGGATTGATATCATATCCCTTATTTTCTATTGTTATATTTTCTGTTTTCCCTGTTTCTATAGTGTAGGAATAGAGATCGGTATTCGTACTTACTGCATACTCTTTTCCATATTTTTTCTTTGTAACATAAATCAGTTGTTTACTGTCTGGACTCCAGATATAATCTTCATCACCACCAAAAGGTTTTTGAGGACAGTCATAAGGTTCATTGGGCATTAAATCTTTTTCATCAACCGATTTTCCATTTTCTAGTTTTGAAATAAACACATGATCAAATTTTCCTTCTTCCCAGGTATCCCAATGCCGGTTATTTAAATTATCAAAAATATAGGCGTTTGATTTTTTCAGTTCAGGATAAAAATCGATGCCCAAAATATTTTTCACTTTCACTTCTTTGTTACTCACCATATATTTTCCATTGGGCGAAATGTTTTTATTTGTCAGTAAGCTATCAGGGTTGTTTATCTCAATTGCATCACCTCCATTTACTGGAATAATATAAGACTTGCGTTTACTTTTATTTGAGTCCACATCGGGTGTACTTACTGTGTAAACAATATATTTTCCATCTTTAGAAATCCCTTTTGAGGATACTCTTCCCAGTTTCCAGAGTAGTTCCGGGGTCATTCTGTTTTGTGCAATGATTGAAACAGAAACAAGCAGGAGAAGTGGAACTAGTATTCTTTTTATCATAAAAAACATATTTTTTGGATAGCTAAAGTACAGCAATTTATTACCTGATTGTTGTAATATTTTGATTTGTTTTTTTATTTATCGTATGGAATTATTGCTTCGGATGAATTCCAAGCAATTTTTTTGTTGTGGAGGATAGGCAGAACTTATTAAATGTTTGTTCCAGGTTCTATTTATGATTAATATTTTTTAGAAAATGGAATTGATTTTTGTCTGAGCTTTTTTTATTTTCATTTTGTTAAGAAAAGGAGCCAGTGGGAAGAAAAGTCTGCATCCGGTGTTGAGTGTTTACTATATTCGTAATCCAAAACTATTTTTATGAAACGATCTGCTGCTTTACTTGCTGTGCTATTCTTATTTTTTATTTCACCGCTTTTTCTATCTGCAAAAATTATTCTGCCTTCCTTTTTTGGCGACAATATGGTGCTTCAACAAAAAACAGAAGCAGCAATTTGGGGATGGGCTAAACCCGGCAGTTCAGTTCAGCTTACTTCTTCATGGAATAAAAAGAAATATTCAGCTTCTGCAGATGCAACGGGAAAATGGAAAATGAAAATAAGTACACCCGATGCCGGTGGCCCATATGATATAACCATCAGCGATGGCGATGCAATAACACTTAAAAATGTATTGATTGGAGAAGTATGGCTTTGCAGCGGACAATCGAATATGGAAATGCCTATGAAAGGATTTCGTGACCAGCCTATTTTAAATTCTAACGATGCAATTTTTAATTCCGCTAATAGTCAATTGCGTTTATATACCGTTCCCCGAGCAGTAAAAACAATTGTACAGGATAGTACAAAGAATGCAGTTTGGAAATTAGCAGAACCGGAAGCAGTCAGCAATTTCAGTGCGGCAGCATATCATTTCGGTAAACTCTTGCAGCAACAATTGAAAATTCCGGTAGGATTAATTAATATCAGTTATGGTGGTTCTTCAGCAGAAGCATGGATGAGTGCAGAAGCGATGAAGGAATTTCCTGAATTGCTTGTTCCCACAATTGCAGACTCAGCCAAAGCAAATAATAATACACCAACTACATTATACAATGGAATGCTGAAACCATTTATAGGTTTTGCAATCAAAGGTTGTATCTGGTACCAGGGCGAAAGTAATCGTAGCCGTTCCGATCAGTATGAAAAATTATTTCCTGCCATGGTAAAGCAATGGCGAAGTGAATTTAGTATTGGTGATTTTCCTTTTTTCTTTGCGCAGATTGCACCGTTTAATTATTTTCAAAATGTAAATGCTACAACATCACCTGACAGAAAAGGAAATTCCGCTTATTTAAGAGATGCACAACGAAAAGCAGTTGATAAAATTCCGAACAGCGGTATCGTGGTGCTGATGGATAAAGGAGAAGAGTTCTTTATTCATCCTCCAGATAAAGAAACGGTGGGAAAACGTTTTGCTTATCTCGCTTTTGGTAATACGTACCAATTAAAAGGGTTTGCTTATCAAAGTCCGGTATTTGATTCTTTACTAATAAACGGGAATAGCGCAACTATAAAATTCAAGTATGTTCCGAATGGTTTGACAGCTCATGGCAAAACATTGGCACAATTTGAAATTGCAGGAGCAAATAAAGTATTTCGTCCGGCAACTGCTTATATTAGTAATGGACAAATTGTTTTATCATCGCCATTTGTCCCAGCACCAGTTGCAGTGCGATATGCTTTTAAAGATTTTATTGTCGGGGAATTATTCAGTACAGAAGGCTTTCCTGTTTCTTCGTTTCGGACAGATGATTGGTAAAAGGTAGTTGTTGCTGATAAGATTTAATTGTACAGTTAAACTATCTTTAAACCCGTTTGCGGAATTAATTTATTAGTTTGAAATTCATTGCCCCAGAGTGGCAAAATATCAGTAGAAATGAATTAAACATATATATTGAAGCCCCATCGGGGTGATATTTAAAATATTTTGCCCCGATGGGGCTCTGCAAACCTGAATGTTTCATCTTTTCTACTAATATTTCGCCTCTACGAGGCAAAAGAAATTAACTCCGCCAACGGGGTATCTTTTATTTTCAACTCACCAGTTTGAATAAGAAGAAACATTACTGACATTGAGTATCTATTTATAAAAATCTATTCACTATAAAACCGCCAGTTGGTTTTAAATTCTTTGGTCAATGGGTGATTGGTTAAAATAGCCCGTAACATTTCGATTGGCAAACTATTCTCATTTAAAATTGCATCATGATACTGTTTGTATGTCATCTTTTTCATATCCACCAATTCTCTTTTCAATGCCCAGAATTGTAAACCGCCTAGCATATATGCTATCTGGTACAAAGGGCCATAGCCTCCGGTAAAAGAGCGACGCACTTCTCCTTCTGCATTCGATCTTTCATGGCCCACACGGTCAACAAGAAAATTTATACATTGCTGCGGTGTCCATTGTCCTAAATGATAATTGAGAGAAAAAATTATCCGTGCACAACGGTGCATGCGCCAGAATAACATACCGATTTTTTCTTCCGGTGTACGGGGAAACTTCATATCCCATAATAACAGTTCCCAATACAAGGCGTTTCCTTCTACCCAAAACGGAGTATCAAAATTGCGATAAGTTTTATTTCGATTACTCATGTATCCCTGCATATGATGACCTGCTATCAGTTCATGATGCACCGTAGCTCGGGAAAAATTGGGATTGTTTCCACGCATACTCATCATTTTTTCTTCATACGTCATCGTATTTGTGGGATACGAAATGATTAATGATTCACCACCCAGGAAAAAAGGGCTTACTCGCTGCCGCTCTGGTGACATCATATTCATACGCCAGGTTTCTTCTGCCAACGCCGGAATTGTTAGCAAGTCGTTTTTTTTGAGAAAGTCAACAGATTGATTATAGAGATCGAACATAGCCTCTGGTTGTTTGCCGGGTGGTACAAAGGAATTTTTTACTTTCTCCTGAGCCGCTTTCCAATTATCACCAAAGCCCGTTTCACGGGACGCTTTTAATAACTCTGCATCACACCAGGCGAATTCTTTATTTGCAATATTTACAAGATCGTCTGGAGTATATGGGATGAATTCCAACTTCAGTTGACGGATCAACTCTTCACGACCAATCGGATTTCCTATTATGCCACTTCCATCATCTTTTTGTGCAATGGATTCTTTTCCTTTATTTTTTAATGATGTTGCGTATACTTTCAACAAACTGTCTGCATCTGTATAAGTTTTAGGCACCCACCATGTAAATAACGGATCGTACCCGTTATAAAATTTATAATAATTCTGCAAAACATCTTGTAAACCTTCAACTGCAGCAGACGCCATATAGGCTTGTTTCTTTTCAATACTGTCACTTGTTTTTAATTTATCATTTGCTTTACTTATTTCTTTACAAATAGCGTTTAGTTGTTTCGCAACTTCTTCTCCGTTTACTGCTATACCTCTTCGCCGGGGTTTTTCCATTGCATAAATTGAGTCAGAAAAGGGGAGGTGTCTTATTAATTGCTGATAGGTTTTATCTTCTTGTAGTAGTTTATATTCTTCATCATCCAGGTCTCTTTGAAAAAGCAGGTAATCTACTTTTCCGTTAATATTCATTTTTTTAAAATCAACCTGCTCCATCTGTTTCTTGTAATTATTAATCAGTTGAAGTAAACGCTGCCGACGTTCCGGCGAATTATAATCACTTAACTCTCTCCGTGACCATCGTTCTTCCTGCGATCCGTGAGTGGAATAAAAACGCATAATGCTTCCTTTGTCTGCATCATACTGTATCATCCTATCAGCCATTTCACTGGTTTGCTGATACAGGTTGACGGAGGATTGTTGTGCAGTAGATGGCAAACCTGGCAAGAATATGCCAACTACAAGTACAACCACAATTTTTTTTGTTAATTTAAAACAGAGCATATTCGATTCATTTAAGAATAAAAAATATTGAGTAAATAAAAATAAGTATAATCGTAGCTGTATCGACCCTTAATCAGATAATTCGTTTTTTTGTCTGAGAGTCTATTCAAAAATCGTAAAGAGAATTTAAACTGAATTTATTTGATTGACTCATACTTGTCATTCCATTTCTTTTCTTCTGCTTCGAATGTAGCCACATCAGCAGGTCTTTCTTTGGCCTGTTTTTTTTTAAATGTATAATAATCCGCAATTTTTCCAGCCAGGTTTCTATACTGTGCTTTTTCTCTTATTCCAAGATTTTTTCTTTTAGCAAAAATTGCAGCGGCTTTCTCATAATGTATTTTTTGATTTTCCATTGCTTCACTGTTTCGTTTGTAAAGCAGATCTCTTTTGGCAATATCTTCTTTTGATACCATTGTTCCAGAAGCTTCTCTCTTTTTTACATCGGATGCCTGATATTCTATTTGAGCATAGATATTTCCAGACTTATTAAAAAAATGATCGCCTAAATACAAAAAAGCATCTATTGAATCTGGTTGGACTGCTGCTGCTTTTTTGAAGGCCTTAATCATTTTAATTTCCATTGCTACTGAATCGAATGGTTCTGCTACATCTTCTTTCAGTGGATAAAAAGCCCTGTAAATAATTTCTCCCATCCATTCATTGGCTTTATAATTATTAGGGTCTGTGGTCAGCACTTCTTCCACAGCTTTAATTTTGCCGGTAAGGCTTGTTTCAAGACCAACTGCAAAGTCAATTTTATCAAAAGTAAAAAACTCGCTATTTGGGTATAACTGTCTTCCGAAGGATTTATATTTTTCAAAAGAAATAAAATCCTTTTTTCCAAAATAATGGCTTACCAAAAAACGGTACACACTCTCAAATCCATCTCCTGTAATTCTTCTGTCGGCAAGACGGCTATAGAATCCAGCTGCATCATCTTTATGTTTACTTTTTTCTGCTGTAATACCTGCAAGAATCAGAACATTGGTGTCAATCGATACAGCTATTATTTTTTTTTCTATCAACAGATCAGAATAGTTAACTGCTTTTATTAATTTGGAAAAAGCAGGTTCCCAATTTTTGTTCGAATAATCAATATAACCGGAAGAATAATAATTTGAATAAAGATTTATCGGTCCATTTTGATAAAGAATATCACTCAACAAACTCATGGTAGGGTCCATTTCTTTATATTTTTTAAAAGCTGCGTCTCCTTCATTGGCCAACTGGTCACCAGCTGTTGTGTTCTTGTTACCATCCTCCATAGATAATGAAGCGTAAATGGTAGCTTTCAGAATATATGCCTCCGGTTTACCGGCAAATAAAACATTACTCATTGCTTTGTCTAAATCTTCTTTAGCCTTTTTATACTGGGTAAGAGCAACCTCGGTTTTTATTGACTCATAGGTTTGGGCATCACTCAGAAAACAAGCTAAACAAATTGATGTGAATAAAATTGATTTTTTCATTCTTCTTTAAATTTTATGAATTTGAAATCATGACTGAACAGGATAGTTCAGCTAAAGTATAAAAAATACTAGTATGGGAGTTCGTAAATTAATTCTGTAAAATGCATGGAAAACCTGAATAGATTATAAATTTGGAACTTAAAAAAATAAACATGAAAAAATTACGTACTTTAATTGTAGTAGCAGAACTATTAATTGCAACAGGCACTTCTGCACAAACCAAGATTGCTTATATCCGTATTGACGATATTGTAGGAGTGATGCCTGAACTTAGCCAGGATAAAATAGTCATGGATACAGTCGGCCAGCAATTTGTTAAAGACTCTATTATGCCAAGATTGAATTATGTTCAGGGAGAATATACACGGAAAGTGCAGGAATATTCAGATACTACAAAACCAAAAGCGATAAAAGAACAGATTCTTAAAGATTTACAAAACTACAAAGATGAACTCGATGGTGCCGATGCGTTAATACAGCAGGTGCAACAATTAAAACAACAGGAACTTTTAA
>JANOFP010000078.1:0-7258 GCA_031413675.1 Bacteroidota bacterium | reverse complement strand
TTTGTTTCTTTTTTTTTGTAATACTGATTCACTTTTCTGAATAAAAAACTTTTCTGATTCCAAGCACCGCCATCCTTTTTTTCATCAGCCCAAAAACCCCGCATATCAAAGAAAAATTTTACCCCGTATTTTCTTTTTAATACCAACCCTATATCTGCAGTTAAATAACCCCTGCAATGCACCATATCAAACGATTCTTTTTTATGCAGGCTGAAAACTTTTCGCCGCATGCGCAGCATGTCGTATAATTTTGATAACAGCGGAGGCCTGGAAGTAAAACTTAATGGCTCCCATTTTATGCCTGCTTCATTTGTAATTTTCGCAATGAGCTCTTTGTATTTCTCAAACCGATCTTTCTTTTCGAAACTTACAATGGTAAATTGGTATCCATCTTTTGCCAGTCCGGTAAGGTAGGGCAGTACCTGCGACTGGCCTAATGGATCCGTCATACCATCATACGATATGTATAAGATTTTTTTCAAAGATGTTTTTCCAAATACCACTTGTGCAGAATGATGAGTACCCAGAGACGATTATATAAATAAGATCTGCCAGCGAGATATTCTTTTTTCAGTTGCTGTACTATTTCCGGTTTTACCAGGTTACATTGTTCAATTACGCTGGTGGAGAGATATTTTTCAATTAAATAAAATAATTCCTTTGAAAGCCAGGTTCCAAGCGGAATACCAAATCCCCACTTGGGACGATTAAATAATGACTCGGGTACATAGTCATACAATACCTGCTTCAAAAGATACTTTCCCGTATTGCCTCTTAATTTCAAATCCTGGTTGAGATTAATTGCAAATTCCACCAGCCGGTGATCCAATAATGGCACCCGCACTTCCAGTGAATGCTGCATGGAAGCCCTGTCTGTTTTCACCAATAATTCTTCCGGTAAATAATTCTGTATATCAAAAAAACTTTGCTCTTCAATCAATGATAATTTCCGGTGATTTGTTTTTATCGTTTCATTCAAACTGAAATCTTGCGGCTTAATTAATATATCCTGAATTTCAGTTTCGGTAAAATAGTACTGCTCCTGCGAAAAAATATGACTTTTGATTCGTTCCTCATTTGAATAATCAAATAATTTACTGCCTCTTTTCAACCGGTTATTTCCAAAGGAATGCAAAGCTTTTGCCAATGGCTTTCGAAATGTTTTTAAAAAAGGGTTTCGCAATCGTCTTGCCCAGGTATAAAAACCATATCCCAGAAAAAGTTCATCGCCGCCATCGCCGGATAAAGCAACCGTAACATGTTTTCTTGCCAATTTTGAAACCATCAGGGTGGGTATAGCAGATGAATCTGCATAAGGTTCATCATAGATAGAAGGCAAACTTTCCACCAATTCCATAGCATCGTTTTGTGTTACCGTAAACTCATGATGATCGGAGCCAATATGTTTCGAAACTTTTGCAGCATACGCAGATTCATTAAATTTCTTTTCGTTGAACCCAATCGAAAAAGTTTGAACAGGTGTGGAGGAAGTGGTTTGGGCGATGGCAGCCACCAAACTTGAGTCAACACCACCACTTAAAAAAATTCCCACCGGCACGTCACTTATCATACAATACTTAACGCTACTCTGCAATAATTGCGTCAGCGTTTTTTTTGCAGCTTTTTCATCGCTTACTACTGCCGGGTCTATTTCGCTTTCAAGTTGCCAGTAGGAAAACACATCCAGTACGCCGGCTTGTAATACTGCATACTGCCCAGGTTGCAGTTTAAAAAAATTTTCATAAATGGTTTCATCGTGTGGTATATAACCGAGGTATAGATAATGACTAACCGATACAGGTTTTATTGTTCGTTTAATTGGCAATGTAAAAAGTGCTTTTAGCTCAGATGCGAAAGCAAGATCGCCTTTCTCGTACCAGTAATACAATGGCTTTACACCCAAACGATCTCTTACTAAATAAAGTTTCTCTGTATGAATATCCCATATCGCAATGGAAAACATCCCATTTAAATCGCTTATAGAATCTATACCGGCTTTAGCAAAAGCCTCAATGATAATTTCGGAATCAGAACTTGTCCTTGGTTGTATTTTATATTTTTCCGCTACTTCTTTATAATTATAAACTTCGCCATTATAAATCATCACATAGCGGCCGTCGGCTGAAAAGAAAGGCTGGTTGGCGGCAGCAGAAAGATCGATAATACTAAGACGGCGATGTCCCAAACCAATGCCATTTTTTTCATTATAAAAAAAACCATCCGCATCCGGCCCACGGTGACTGAGTATATCTGTCATAACCTGCAGTTGCTGCCGGTCTAATTTCTGGGAAACAAATCCTGCTATGCCACACATATTATTTTTTCTGCCTACCCGGATAAAGCAACCAATTATTTTTTGAACCACATAGAAATATAGAAACATAGGGTTTCACATAGAAATTTATATCTTCCTTTCTATTGTGTGCTATGTGTCTATGTGGTTCCATTAAAAGGTTGTGTTATGCGGGCAGTCTTTTTATTTCTTAATCCCTTTTACAATTGGTGCCGAAAAATTATTTCCAAATAAGATGAAGTCAGCGAAGGTTACTGTCATACCAAATTCCTCAAACCATTTTTTTACAGTAGAAATTTTTTGCGGATGATCATGTTCGGGAGAAAACATATCAAACGTATCTAATATCACCCATTCCCTTAATTCCTTTTTAGATAAATCAGGTGGAAGTGTCCCTTTTATATCAACAATAGGCAGGAAGCGGTTTACCAACCGCCCAATGCCAATTTTATCAAAAAAGAAATAAAGCTTCATCAACCAACCAGCATTTTTTTCAATCATGCTCAATAACCGTTCATTCGACATTCGTTTTGTAAAAGGGCGGAAAATATATTTTGCATGAATTTTTGTCCACCAGCCTTTGATTGGATAAAAATCAACTGCCACTTCCGCCCCTTGTTTTGCTTTATCTATTAATGCCTTTACCGATTGTTTAAAATCTGGCGTATGCTGCAATACTCCGAAGCAAAAAACTTTATCAAATGAATTATTGGGAAAAGGCATTTCATAAATACTTGCCTGAAAAAGGTTCAGCCGATTACCATGATGACTGTTGTTTTTAAAATTGGCAGTTACAGCATCTGAGTAATCAATACTGTAAAGATTGGCTTTTGTATGCTCCAGCACCACCTGGGAAAAACGACCTGCACCACTACCCGCTTCCAGGATATTTTTTCCGGAGAGATCTTCTTTATCCCAACCCGATGACGCAAAAAAACGTTCTTTACTTAAAGATAAATTTTCTGATTTATTATCAATTTGTGTTTTCTGAAATTTATTCCATTGAAAACCGAAATTGTCCGTGTAGTTATTTTCGGTTACCATTCTGAGTACGCCGCGTATTACCGGAAATCGATTTCCTTCCTTATCAGAATAACTATCACCCTTTTTCTCTAACGGACTATTATTCGACGGGTTGATCAATTCAATCATCATTGATAAAAATTCAAATTACTTTTTTAGAAATTATTTTTTAATAAAATTGCCGGGACTAAAGTGAAAGTTTAAACTTAATTACAGATTCGGCAAATTTTTTAAGGAAAAAATCGTGCCTCTTCAATAAAGTAATCGTAGAAACAATTATACCATTGTTGGTGTAAAGGAAAGTGATTTAAGAAGATATATTTTCTTAACTCTCTTGCAAAATACCTGCGGTTATGCCTGGGCAGGGATACCGGGCATTAAGGTTTTTACTGAAAACACCAATGGGTGTTTAACCCTGTGAAGCTCAGGTGCAAGATATAGTTTGTTTAATGTATGCATATAGTTTTCTTTACTGGCTATACGCTGTACTCTTTCAAAATTTGATTGGGCATATTCATCCAAATCAACTTTATGATCGGCAATGGCGGTAATTTTTGTTACCAAATCATTTACATCTTCCAGATTAAAAAATATTCCTTTGTTATTTGTTACTTCACGTAATACGGGTATATCAGATAAGATAGCAGGCATCCCGCTCGCCATTGCTTCGAGCAATGAAATAGGCTGCCCTTCAAATTTTGAACTCATGATAAAAGCATCATACTGTGGTAATACATATTGAATATCTTTTCTTACCCCGCAAAGATTAATATTAAGGTGATGTTTTTCTATTTCAGCACGCAATTCTTTTTCCTGTTCGCCGGCACCATAAATATCGAGATAAACATTCTTCGGCATTGTTTTGAATGCATTTATCAGATAGGAATAATTTTTTTGCTTTTTCAAATTTCCGACAGCCACCATTCGAAAGATGCCATTAAAGCTCATTTTCTTATACTCCTTTGCATAATAATTATCATCAACATAATTATATAAAATGCTGTATTCGCCTTTTACACCAAAATTATTTTTATAGTCCTTAAACACTTCATGACAGATAGCAATAATATGATGGCGTTTTGCAGTCGTTAATTTCTCCACCAATTTTGCAACCCAGTTTTCTGAAAAAAAGTTTTTACTTGGAAGGTTATGAATAGTGGTAAACAATTTTACGTGTTGAGGACAGGCAAGACGTGCAACTAATGAAGCCATAAATAAATGAGAATGTATTATTTCTATATTATTGTTGCGGATATAGCTGTTCAGTTTAAAAGCGCAGCGTATCAGATCAAGTTTAGAACGGCAATTGAGTTTTACAATTTTACAATCCTCTGGAAGACTACCTGTCATTGCATCTGAACCACTTAAATAAATAACATGATGTTGAAACCCGGGGAGCCCGTTGACAATGCCAACTAAAATTTTTTCTGCTCCACCGATACCGAGTGTATCAATGATATGTAGGAGATTGGGCTTTGCCATAGGAATAAATCTGGTTTTTAAAAGATTATTGGATTGTTCTGATCTTTCGAAACACCAAATTAAAAACCTATCCTATGCTTACTTACTTATTCCTTCATTAGTTGAAATTATAGAGTGATAGTGCTTGTGTTTTTTTCGTAATTGTCCGATTCTGTAACAAAGGGTTTTTACGCAGATTCATAAATTAGCTTTAAGCGATTAATAAACTGCTCGCGGTGTGCAAATCCTTCAATTGCCGTACGATTTGCTTCCGCCATTTTTTTAAAATCGTATTTACCTGCTTTTATATTTTGAACAGCTTCGAAAAAGTTTTCGGGATTTTTAATATCAAAGTAAACTGCATTGTCTCCCGCTGTTTCTTTCAATACCGGAATGTCGGCTAAAATTGCCGGTACGCCCAAAGCAGTTGCTTCCAGCAATGAAACCGGCTGCCCTTCGTAAAAAGATGCCATTACGAAAGCATCATACTGAGGGAGTATTTTTTCCAATTCATTATTCACACCACAAAATTTTATCGGTAAATTATTTTTATCAATTATTTTCTGCAGTTCATCCTGCATCGGTCCCTGCCCGTAAATATCAAGTGAAACAGAGCCGTTCAATTTTTTAAATGCCTCAAGCAAATAAGGGTAATTCTTTTGCCATCTCAAATTGCCTACAGCAACCAGTTTTATTTGACCGAAAGAATAATTGGTTTTGGGTTTTTCAGTAAAATATTTATCGTCAATAAAATTATATAACACTTCTGCCTTTCCTTTTATTCCCACCCACTCATCAAAATCATCAAGTACAGCTTTACTTACTGCAATGAGTTCATGTCTTTTTTTATAAGTCATTTTTTCCAGGTGAAGGCTCAGGCGGTTTATTTTATAACTGGCAAGACTTGAAATGGCATGAACGCTGTTGATTAGCCGAACAGATTTGGGAGTGGCTAAACGTGCCAGCAAATTGGCTTCGTATAAATGAGAATGAACAATATCAATTTTATTTTTCCGGATATAGTTTTTTACTTTTTGCGTTTGCAGAAATAAACTACTGAATGAAGAACAGTTAAGGTTTGTAAACTGGCAGGGTGCTGTTATTTCTGCAAACAATGTTTCAGGTCCCTTCAGAATGATAAGATGTTGCTCATAGTCATCTTTCAATCCATTGATCGTACCGGCTAATAGTTTTTCGGCACCGCCGACAGCAAGTGAATCTATGATGTGGAGAATTTTCAGTTGAAGTTTTTTAGGAACAGCGACGTTACGCAGCGCTGAAAAATAATTTTCTTTTGATTCTGCCTAAAAAGTTTTTTGCTTTATAAAAGGGTACTAATTCCCAGGATGGCATACGCTTATCCGTCAATTGAAAACTTTTATTAATCTCAAATTTTTTAAGCTCTTTTAAAGCCGGAATTTCAAGTATTCCATGATATGTATTTTGCAATGCAATCTCTTTTATTAGTTCCATCCATTTATTATAAACAATTTCATCTTTATATTCGTTTACAATTTTTTTTCTGGCAGCAATTGAAAATTCATTCCAACGGTTTGGATCGTTTTTAAGAATTCTGATTGCTGATACAAATTCATCGCCTCTATCATTCACAAGCATTCCGTTCTGATTATGATCAATTAACTCTGTAACGCCACTACGAATGCTGGTGCACACTGGTACCAAACCACAACCCATTGCTTCCATTAATGAAATAGGTATCCCTTCATAGTTAGAAAGCAGAACAAAAACATGATTCATCAGGAAATGGGAAATAACATCATCGCTTTTTAAAACCCCTCCGTACTTAATTGGAAATCCATTTCCTTCCTGTTCAATTATGGATAAAATATTTTTCAGCGACCCCCCATTACCATAAATTACAGCTTCAGTACCGGGAATTTCTTTTACCACTCTGCAAAAAGCTTTTGCAACATCGCTGGCTCTCTTCTGTTCTTCATTCAGGCGACCTGCATAAATTAATTTCAGCGTATCTCCTTCCTTAAAGTTGCTAACCTGATTTGATACAGGTGTGCCGCAGGGAATACAACTAATTTTTACATTGCCAATGTTTTTATCCAGCGCCATTTTTGTAATCATCTTTGATACACCTGCAATTGCTGCCACATTCAAATCGTCGTTACTTCCTGCAAATTCATCCACCAATGCATGATGCATCTCATTATCGTTATGCAATACGATGATGGAGGGGATACCTGCTTTTTTAATCCAAAAATTAACATAGCTGGCTACCGGGAAATAATTTGGTATAAATACATCTGGCGGGAATTCCTTTATATCTTTTATGATACTTCTTATTTTTTCTTCCCAAAAAAGTTCCCAGGGAATGAGCTTGCATGCAAAACCCATTTTTATAAACTCATTAAAGGCTGGAAGATTACTGGTATTAGCAGCTATAAAAAGTATTCTTGCTTCAATTCCTTTTTCTTTTAAAAAAGGTAATAATCTTTTTATCCAGGCAGT
>JANOFP010000077.1:0-8879 GCA_031413675.1 Bacteroidota bacterium | reverse complement strand
TGCATAATTGTACTTAGCCTGTGTGCAATTAAAATTGTTATCTGATTTTTTTGAGCAGATATTTCCCGGATTGTATGGGTAATTTCTTCTTCCGTTAAGGAGTCAAGTGAAGAAGTGGCTTCGTCAAAGATTAAGAGTTTAGGCTTGCGTAATAAGGCCCGTGCTATTGACAGTCGTTGTTTTTCGCCACCCGATAATTTTAATCCGCCTTCACCAATCATTGTATCCAATCCTTTCTCTGCTCTTGATAATAAATTATTGCAACTAGCTTTTTGTAATACATCATTCAAATCTTCGTCAGTTGCTGCAGGATTTACAAACAATAAATTTTCTTTAATACTTCCCGAAAATAACTGTGTGTCTTGTGTTACAAATCCAATTTGATTTCTCAAATCTTCAAAATCAATTTCATTTTCATCTAACCCATTATAAAAAATATTTCCAGTTTGTGGCCTGTATAATCCCACTAATAATTTCATCAAGGTAGTTTTGCCCGAGCCGGATGGACCTGCAAATGCAATTGTTTCGCCTGTTTTAACAGTAAAATCAATATCATTAATTGCATTTTGATTTGCTGTTTGATGTTTGAATCTGACATTTTTGAATTCGAGTGATTCAATATCACCAAGATGTTTGGGATTTGCAGGTTTTGGTTCTGGCTTTTTACTCATCAGGTTTTCAAAATTTTCTAATGAAGCTTGTGCTTCACGATAGGTAAGAATGATGTTGCCAATTTCCTGCAAAGGACCAAATACGAAAAAAGAAAATATTTGCATGGTAACTAATTGCCCGGCATCCATTTTTCCCTGGTAAATAAATAACATTAAAAGAAATAAGATGACCTGGCGAAGTGTATTTACAAAAGTTCCTTGAACAAAACTGATACTGCGAATTCTTTTTACTTTGGTTAATTCAAGCCCCAATATTTTAAACGTATTTTTATTTAAACGATTTACTTCCTGTTGGGTAAGACCCAGACTTTTTACCAATTCAATATTCCGTAATGATTCTGTGGTGGCGCCGGCAAGAGCAGTGGTTTGTCCAACAATTACTTTCTGAATTGTTTTTACTTTTTTACTTAACAAGTTAGAGATAATGGTAAGCAGAAAAATACCGCCGAAATATACAAATGGCATACTCCAGGAAATTGTTGAAGCATAAACAGCCACTACAATGATTCCGATAAGTACAGGGAAAAGGATATTAATAAACGAAGACACAAATTTTTCAGTATCAATCCGTACTTTTTGCAATACACTTAACGTTTCTCCGCTTCTGGAATCTTCAAATTCATGGTAAGGAAGTTTCATTGCATGCTGAAGCCCCTTGGTAAAAACGCTGGCTCCAAATTTTTGAGTAATAAGATTTAAAAAATAATCCTGAAAAGCTTTTGCAATACGGCTAATCATTGCCACCGTAATAGAAGCAAGTAATAACCATACGACGCCATAGATGTTTATTTTTTTAACAACTTTTTCAATTACACCTGCATCATTTATTTTTACACTGGTGTCAAGAACTGTTGTATTTGAAAACAGGAAATCATGCCAGCTAAAGGGTGTTGTTTTCTGGTGGTAAGTTCCAAGATTAATAAGTTTACCAAATAGGATCGGATCAAATAGTGAAAATCCAATATTGATTGCAGCAAGTAATAAAACAAGAGCCACTAACCATTTATAGGGTTTTAAGTATTGTGCAAGTATTTTCATTTGTATAAAAGAGTAATAAATTTTAAAAGTCGTGCAAGTTCGTAAAAAATCGCAACTTAAAGTACAATCAATTATTGATGGCTTTTTGTCAGTTTAATATGCCCGAACCAGTTATTTTTGTTTTAAGTATGAGAAAAGTCCTGATTGATCTGCACCGGCTTGGCGGCAATAAATTTAACGGCCTTTATCATTTCAGTTATCAATTGGGAAAGCATTTGGTTTCTTCACCATCTGATGATATGGAACTTTATTTTTATTTACCGAAAACACAGTTCGGTATCTTTGGTGAAAAAGTATTTTATGTGCCGCAACGGAGCCGCGATAAATATTACCGATTCGGTACAAATAAATTTGACATCTGGCATATCACAACTGCTATTTCATGGTACCGGCCATTCAATAAAAAAACTAAAAATATTTTTACAATTCATGACCTTAATTTTCTGAATGAGGAAGAATACAAAACAAGCAGCAAGAAAAATTATTTACAATTAATTCAGCAACGGGTTAACAGGGCCGATTATCTGACATTTATTTCAAACTTTGCATATGCACAGGCACAACAGTATTTGAAATTAGGGAAAAAACCTTTTTCTGTAATTTATAACGGCTGTAATATTCCAAATATACAGGACATGAATGAGCCAGCATATTTACCCAAAAAATCATTCCTGTTTAGTATCGGGCAATTGCATTCCAGAAAAAATTTTCATGTATTGCCGCCGTTACTTCTTGGCAATGATGACGAACTTATTATTGCGGGAATAAATGATACAGTATATGCTAAAAAAGTAATGGACGAGGCTCGTCGTTATAATGTTGAAAAAAGAGTGAAGTTGATAGGCACCGTTACAGAAAATGAAAAACATTGGTATTATAAAAATTGTAAAGCGTTTGTTTTTCCAAGTATCGGCGAGGGTTTTGGTTTACCAGTTGTTGAAGCTATGTATTTTGGCAAACCTGTTTTTTTATCAAAATATACAAGCCTGCCCGAAGTAGGTGGCGATGCGGCTTATTACTTTAATGATTTTAGCCCTGATAGTATGCAAAGTGTTTTTGAAAAAGGAATGAATGAATTTAAAAACAACAACAGGGTAGATGCTATAAAACAACAGGCTGCAAAATTCAACTGGAAAAAGGCGGCCGGAGAATACCTGGATGTTTACCGGAGTTTGCTATAACTACCAACAACTATATTTGCTAAATATGCACGACACCGTTTCAAAGTCTTTCAATCCGCGATTAAGTAATGCATTTTATTTTATCCGCAAAGGACTGTATAAGAAAATCAAGCAGTATGCGCCTGAGTTGCAGGGAAAGTTGATGGATTTTGGTTGTGGCAGCAAACCCTACCAGTCACTTTTTACCAACGCTGCAGAATATATCGGCGTTGATTTTGAAAGCCCTGGTCATTCTCACAAAAATGAGAAGATTGATGTTATTTATAATGGGAAAAGAATCCCATTCAATGATGCACATTTTGATGCTGTGTTCTGCAGTGAAGTCTTTGAGCATATTTTTAACCTGGAGGAAATAATACCCGAGTTGAACCGGGTGATGAAGCAAGAAGGTAAAATACTTATTACCTGCCCTTTTGTATGGAATGAACATGAAATTCCTGTGGATTATGCCCGCTACACACAATTTGCATTAAAACATTTACTTGAGAAAAACGGGTTTACGATTCTTGCTTTGGATAAGAGCGGCGATTTTACATCAACCCTATTTCAACTGAGGTTATTATATTATAACAACCATTTTATTCCTTCTTTTCCTTTGCTGGGTAAATCAAAATTTTTCAGAAAGAATATTCCACCTGTTGCAAACACGGTTATAAATTTATGGTTTAAATTCCTACATTGGATTTTGCCAAAAAGAAAGGATCTATACCTAAATAATATAGTGCTGGCCCAAAAACAATAAGATAATGTTTTCTAAAGTTGCTGTTACAGTTTGTTCTGCCAATTTTCTTGCTTATGCAAAAGGATTAGCAGATTCTGTTGTAAAATTTAACCCAGACTATAAAGTCGTGATTGGACTGGTTGATAAGCTGGATGATAATTTTGATTTTTCTTTTTATCAACCGCATACCATTTTGCAGGTACACGAAATGAATATCCCGCAGTTTAAGGAAATGTACAACCGCTACAATCTTTTTGAATTAAACTGCGCTTTGAAATCTTTTTTTGTAAAATGGGTCTTAAATGAACTAAGACCCGCTTATGTTTTGTACCTCGATGCCGATATGCTTGTATTTGATTCTTTCAGGTATATTGAAAATAATCTGGAAAATTTTTCTGTATTCATTACCCCACATATTATAAAACCTTTTCCGGATGATGGCAAAAGACCCCGTGAAAATGATATTTTAAAAACAGGAATGTTCAATGCAGGATTTTTTGCACTTAAGAATGATGAAACAGGCAATCAATTGATTAATTGGTGGAGTGAAAGGATGATTGACCTGGGGTATGAACGGCCTAAAGAGGGGTTAAACTCTGATCAGAACTGGCTGAACTTTGTACCGCTTTATTTTGAAAAAGTACAGATAGTGAAACACCCAGGTTATAATGCAGCTTACTGGAATCTTCATGAAAGAAATATTACTAAAAATGAAAACCAGTTTTTTGCAAATAACGAACCACTTGTTTTTTTTCATTTCAGCGGTTATTCCGTACAGTACCCCGATAAAATTTCAAAACACCAGGACCGTGTTTCATTAAAGAGTAATGCAGTTTTGGCGGAGCTATGCAGTATTTATCATCAGACGTTATTGAAAAACAGGACTGAAGCCTTGCAGAAAATTCCCTGCTATTATATGAAAGAAAAAAAGAAAGGATGGTTTAAGAAAATGGGAATAATAAAATAAACCAGATAAATATCACTATTGATTTGTAAAATATTTATTCAGTATTCTGTTTAAATAATCATCAGCAAAGGAAATATTTAATTCTTTATTAATGGGTAGAACCCGACTGACATCAATATCAAAACAGGAGCCTTTATCAATTTCTACAAAGTTTGATTTTTTATTCAGAAATTTTTCAATAGCTGCCACGATTTCTCTTACCGAGTGATTTAACGGATTGGCAATATTAGTGATGCTATTACTAAATATTTCCTTTCTTATAATACAATCAATAATTAAAACAACACTGTCCACATCAATAATATTCCTGCAAGCTTTTGTCCACAGATTGAAATTGATGCCATTGCGTACTTGGTTAAAAAGAAAATTCAGAATCGTGTTAGGATTATCTGACTTACCTGCAAGGTTTGATACCCTGAAAATGTAAAATTGATTCGCATGACTTGTGATATAATCTTCGATCGAAAGCTTATGCCTGATATATGCTGAATTTTTTTCTTCCGGGTCATATATACTGCAGGTACTGAAATAAATTACTGTTTTGTCATTATGCTTTTCGATACATTCTTTTAAAAGTGCAGCTTCTCTATTATAAAGTTCAGGATTGGTAGTTTTGGAGTCAGAAACACCTGAAGCAAATACCAGGCAATCATTATTTCCGGCATAAGCCCCGAAAGCTTTTGCTACTAATCCGTTTCCAATAAGCATAGAAATTCTTTAAAAAAATTTTATTGTATTGTTGTTCCCTTAAAAATATCACCCCGCCCAACCTTCTCTATCCAAACTTCTATACTGTATTGCTTCAGCCAAATGTTCTGCTTTTATGTTTTCACTACCTGTTAAATCGGCAATTGTTCTTGCTACTTTTAAAATCCGATCATAAGCTCTTGCTGAAAGGCTTAATTTTTCCATTGCTGTTTTTAAAAGATTCTGACTTGGTGTATCAATCACACAAATTTCTTTCAGCATCTTACTGCTTATTTGTGCATTGCAATAAATGCCAGGGTTTATTTTGTATCGTTCTTCCTGTATCTCTCTTGCTTTTATTACCCGTTCACGAATTGTGGATGATTGTTCAGTTGATTTAGCTGATGAAAGTTCACTGAATGCAACGGGTGTTACTTCCACATGCAAATCAATCCGATCAAGTAATGGCCCTGATATTTTATTCAAATATTTTTGTACAGCTCCCGGCGGGCAAGTGCATTCCCTTTCCGGATGATTATAAAAACCACAAGGGCATGGATTCATAGATGCTATCAACATAAATGAGGATGGAAAATCCAATGCAATTTTTGCCCGTGATATAGTTACTTTTCTTTCTTCCATTGGTTGACGCATTACTTCCAGTACTGTTCTTTTAAATTCTGGTAATTCATCTAAGAATAAAACGCCGTTATGTGCCAATGAAATTTCTCCGGGTTGTGGTATGCCGCCGCCGCCAACTAATGCAACATCTGAAATAGTATGATGCGGTGACCGGAACGGTCTTTTAGAAATCAATGTAGAATTTTCAGGAAGTTTACCAGCTACAGAATGAATCTTTGTTGTTTCCAAAGCTTCCTGTAAAGTAAGAGGCGGAAGAATCGTAGGTAATCTTTTTGCAAGCATTGTTTTACCAGCACCCGGCGGACCAATCAATATTGCATTATGACCACCTGCTGCTGCAATCTCCAGGGCACGTTTAATATTTTCCTGCCCTTTCACATCAACAAAATCAATTTCAAAATCGGATTGAGCATGTGCAAATTCTTCACGGGTATTGACCACTACAGGTTCTAATCCTTTTTCACCATCTTCAAAAAAATTTATCACTTCATTGATATGCTCTACGCCGTAAACATCAAGATTATTTACCATACCCGCTTCCCTTGCATTCATTTTTGGAACGATCAATCCTTTAAACCCTTCTTTGCGTGCCTGTATCGCTATCGGTAATGAACCTCTGATGGATCGTATTTCACCATCAAGACTCAATTCCCCCATGATAATATATTTATCTATTGCTTCATGATTTTTTATTTGCTTACTTGCCGCTAATATTCCAATAGCTATCGGAAGGTCAAAAGCAGTTCCACTTTTTTTTATATCTGCGGGAGCTAAATTTACCACTACTCGGGTACGTGGCATTGCATAACCATGCGATTTCATTGTACTCTCCACCCGCTGCATACTTTCTTTCACTGCACTATCTGCCAGCCCCACAAGCACCTGGCCGATATTCGTACTCATGGCATTCACTTCCACAGTTATTGTTATCGCTTCCACACCATAAACAGCACTGCCAAATGTTTTCACTAACATGCAATGAAGATAGGTAATTCAGACTTTAGTCGCAGGCATCAACCAGGAATTGGGGATTTGGTATTGATAATTCAGTTTTACTAATTTGTGTATGTTTTGATCTTGAGAATATTAAAAATTAGAAAGCCTTATGCAATTTTAAATATTAAATTTAAAATTTGCAATAATCTTCAATCTTCAATCTCCTTACCTTCGCTGGATGTCCAACCCGCTTCCTCACGACCATATCATACCTTTTAAAGATTCGGAAAAGAATAAAAAACAACAAGTAGCCGAAATGTTTGATGGTATTGCCGGGCGGTACGATTTTATGAACCGCTTTCTTTCGGCTGGCATTGATATAAGCTGGCGCAAAAAAGCAATTGAGAAATTTAAAGAAGATAATCCCAAAACATTGCTTGATATAGCCACTGGTACAGCAGATATGGCAATCCTTGCTAGCCGCATTTTAAATGTAGAAAAAATAGAAGGTATTGACATTAGTAAAGAAATGCTCGAATTGGGAAAAAAGAAAATTGAAAAAGAAGGACTTACTCATAAAATCCACTTACAAATTGGCGATTCAGAGGCAATAAATTTTCCTTCTAATTCGTTTGATGGCGGGATGGTGGCATTTGGGGTTAGAAACTTTGAAAATTTGGAAAAAGGGTTGAGTGAAATTTATCGGGTATTGAAGCCAGGTGCTCAATTTATCGTACTTGAATTTTCAAAACCAAAAATGTGGGTAATGAGTAAGTTTTATAATTTATATATGGGCATTATTGCCCCGAAAATGGCGGGTTGGTTCAGGCAAAATAAAAAAGCGTATCAATATTTATGTGAATCAGCAAATGCATTTCCGGAAAGAGAAGAGTTTGTAAAAATTTTAAAAAATACCGGTTTTTCCGATACCTCCTGTAAACCGTTAAGTCTAGGAATATGTTGTATATACACAGGCAGAAAAAAGTAATACCTATTCAGGCATTCATCATGCTTTCTTTTTTTATTTTTTCCACTATCAAAATTGCGGCACAAAAAAGTTATAATGGTTCTGCAGACTGGTATCAAATGGAGCATGACAGCAAGCCCTATTATTTTGGAATTACACTGGCGGGGAACTCGGCACGTTTTCATACTGAAAAACATCCACGATTTTTATCAGATGATAGTGTGTATGTAGCTGAGCCATTAAACAGTGGCGGCTTTGGATTAGGATTATCTGCAACGGTAAGAATCAGTAACCGCTTTCAACTACGTTTCAATCCACAATTAACCTTTGACGAGAGAAATATTTTTTACAAACTAAAATATCCGGATATAGACGGAACCGAGGTAACTAAAAAAGTAGAATCTGTTATCATGTCATTTCCCGTACATTTAAAATTTCAAAGCGACCGGATTGGAAATTTTCGGGTTTATATGTTTGGTGGTGTCAAGGGTGATATAGATATGGCGAGCAATGCCCGTGCAAAACGTGCCGAAGATTTGGTAAAGATTAATAAATACGATTATGGAATTGAATTCGGTGTAGGGTTTAATTTTTTTAAGCAAAGTTTTATTTTTTCTCCTGAAATAAAAATCAGCAATGGTCTCGGCAATATACACAGCCGCGATGCTTCTTTAAAATACTCTTCGGTATTTGATAAAATACAATCAAGGATGATTGTGTTTTCAATACATCTGGAAGGTTAGCCCCTGTCCCCTAAAAGGGAACTTAGAACAATTAGTCATTACATATTCAAACAGTCTTCAAAAAAATAGTTGGTGATAATGAACCCAACTGTCCCGGACGTCCGGGACTACTATTAAACTTTTGTGGAGACTGCCTGCACGAAGCCGTTTCGGCATAGGCAGGTCGCACACTTGTACAGAAGTAATTCTATTCTGCACCTTAGAAAAGCGAGGGTTGACCCAACAAGCCCTTTAGAGGTTTAATAATCAAACTCTCTTCTGTGCATATTCCATCTTACACCCAAAGTAAATGCTGTAGTGTTTTGAGAAGTTATAGGTGTTGTCTT
>JANOFP010000076.1:0-3184 GCA_031413675.1 Bacteroidota bacterium | reverse complement strand
CTTTAAAATCATCGGTGCAGTTTACCATTCCCAATACTTTTACTATACGTTTTACTTTACTCAAATCTCCCAGCTCTGCTTTCAAAACAGCTATATGATTTATTGCACAAAGTTTTGCTGCTTCATAGCCCTGTTCTATGGTTAATTCTTTCCCTACTTTACCTGTAATATTTGTTCCATCAGGTTTTGTTGGTCCTTTACCTGCCAGGTATAAAAGATTTCCAACACGAACCACATTTACATAATTTGCAACAGGTGCTCCGGGAGTTGTAAGTATTATTCCTTTTTCTTTTAATCTTTCTTCTGGTGTTTGTGCTTGCATAAAATAAGAGGTTATTAATATTAGAAATAGTAAAGTGATTTTTTTCATGAGTTTAATTTTTTAAAAATGATCTGTCACATGTAGTCTTGTCATGGAATGACAAGACCCTGCTAAGTTGATACAATTGGGAATAATAATTTAAAAACATAAGCCCCAATCAATGCACCAATAATTGGCCCCACAACAGGTATCCAGCTATAGCCCCAATCACTGTCTCTTTTATTTTTTATAGGTAAAATAAAATGTGCTATTCGTGGTCCTAAATCCCGTGCAGGGTTGATGGCATAACCCGTAGGACCGCCAAGTGATAAACCAATACCTAAAATAAGTAACGCAACCGGCAATGCATCTAATGCGCCGGATGTAGCCGCATGTTTAGAAAATAAAGATGCACCCAGCACTAGTACAAATGTTCCCACTGCTTCTGTTATTAAATTATACCCTGTATTGCGAATGGCCGGTGCATTACAAAAAACTGCTAACTGGCTATTTGCATCAGTTGTTTCATCAAAATGTTGTTTGTAAGAAATCCATACAATGATGGCACCGGTGATGGCGCCTGCAAACTGAGCAGCTATATAAGTTAAAAGATTGGCAGAATCAAAATCACCAAAAACAGTCATGGCAATCGTTACTGCCGGATTTAAATGCCCGCTGCCACCCAGGGCAAGTGATGCATTTGCGCCAAGAAAAACGGCAATAGCCCAACCGAATGCGATGACTATTAATCCGCTGTTATTACCTTTTGTTTTGTTGAGTACAACATTTGCCACTACGCCGTCGCCAAGAATAATAAGCAACATGGTTCCGATAAATTCGCCGATAAAATGATTCATAAAAATTAATAATTAAAATTTAATAATTGAGTAAATAGTTTTTGGCTATCGAATTAAAGATATTGATTTGTTCAATAATCCAATCTTCATCTTTTCCCATTTCTTTAGCCATTAATTCAGCAACAATTGGTGCAGATTCAATTGCTGCTTTTGCATCTAATAACAAGGCTCTTGTTCTTCTTGCCAGCGCATCTTCCACAGTCATGCATAGTTCATTTTGCACAGCCCATATTATTTCTGCTTTGATGTAAGGTAAAGCCGGATGTATTAATTCTCCCAGCGCCTGATTATTTATTACCAGTGTTTGTATTGCTTCCGCATCGCTGCCATAATAATATAAAGGTGCAGTATAGTCTGTTGTTTCTTTATAACCGTGAATATGCAGGTTTTTGGTAACACATTCTTTATCACTCATGCCAACTTTATGTACTGCTATCTCCATTACATCTTCCGCCATCTTCCGGTAGGTTGTCCATTTACCACCGGTGATACTTATTAATTCAGAATCTGAAATGGCGATATGATGATCTCTTGAAATAGCTGAAGTGATTTTGTTGGTACTTTTTACCAATGGCCTCAACCCGGCAAATACACTTCGTACATCTGCATACGATGGATCTTTTCTCAGGTAACGGGCAACATGCTGCATCACAAATTCAATTTCTTCTTTCATTGCAATTGGTTCTTCACTTGCTTTTGAAACAGGAGTATCTGTGGTACCCACAATAATTTTATTATGCCATGGAACGGCAAATAACACACGGCCATCATCAGTCCTTGGTATCATTATAGCCGTATCGGTTGGTAAAAATGATTTGTCAAAAACCAAATGTATTCCCTGGCTATGTGTTATAAGTGGTTCAGCATTTTTATCATCCATTTTTACAATATCGTCAGAAAAAATGCCGGTAGCATTGATAACGACTTTAGCTTTTATCTCATATTCCTTACCGCCAAAACTATCTTTTGCTTTTACCCCGCAAACATTTTCATCTGCTTTCATCAGCCCATCCACACTAAAATAATTTAATACCGTTGCCCCATGATCAGCAGCAGTCATAGCAAGGTGAATGGCAAGCCTTGCATCATCAAACTGTCCGTCATGATATAAAACTCCTCCACGTAAATCTTCTTCATCAAGATTGGGTGCCAGTGCAAGTGTTTCTTCTTTAGTTAAAAATTGAGAAGGGCCAAAACCCAGGCTGCCCGCCATCCAGTCATAAACTTTTAATCCAATTCCATAAAAAGGATTTTCCCACCATTTATAATTGGGAATAACGAATGCTTGATTTTTTACAAGATGCGGTGCATTTTTTTTCAGCAGACCTCTTTCTTTCAATGCCTCCATTACCAGTTTCAGATTTCCCTGTTGTAAATAACGTACACCACCATGCACCAGTTTTGTACTTCTGCTTGAAGTGCCTTTTGCAAAATCATATTTCTCCAGCAAAATGGTTTTGCATCCTCTTGATGCTGCATCAACGGCAATACCCAATCCTGTGGCGCCACCACCAATTATGCAGATGTCGAATTCTTTGGTTGCTTGTAATTGTTGTATTTGCAGTAGTCGGTTCATATTATTTTTTTCAACACAGAGATACGGAGATACAGAGTTACACAGAGTTTAGATTTCCATTTATCCGGCGACGAATTCCGTCTTTTAATAGTGCTACATTAAAATTGATAAGTAGCCCAAGCTTTTTACCAGAAAGTTTTAGGTAAGTAACAAGTTGTGCTTCGTGAACAGGTAGAATAACTTCGACAGATTTAAGCTCTAAAATTATTTCTTCCTCTACAAGTAAGTCAAGAACAAAATCTTTATTTAGTATTTCACCTTTGAAAAGTACTGGCAATATTAACTGACTTTCAACTTTCATCCCATCATCTGCCAGAACTTTTCTTAAACATATTTCATAAACAGACTCCATCAAGCCTGGACCTAATTCCCTATGAACTTCAATAGCACACCTGATAATTCTTTCAGTTAATGAATTATACCAGGCAGCATTTTTAATTTGCATAAAAA